>NZ_JAKZKV010000010.1 GCF_022808675.1 Parabacteroides sp. FAFU027 | reverse complement strand
GCATTTGCAAATCGTATTATGAAGTGCAAAAGTGCAAATTGAAATCCGTTTAATTCAAAAACGACTATAACTGACTAAATTTCAAATATATCAAAGACCTTTTTTAGATTTTAATGGGACAGCAATGCCTCATTTTAAATTAGTAACCCTCAACTATCAGCAACCTAAAGAATATGCCAATACTCAAAGTCGTGATTTTTAGGTTCATAAGCAATATCTTTTAATAATATCAAGCGCTTTAAACAAATGGACTCAGCTCAATAAATGGAGAAGTGATTTTTTCAATGCATTTATGCTAAACCTATTTATTGAGCTGCTCGGCATTAAAACGAACTCTATCAAAAATCACCAATACATCAATGAACTACTTTATCACGGCTCTATCACCATATAATGTTGAGATTTTATCTAACGGACTATTGTTTAGAAACAAACAATTGAAATTACAATATTCAGACTTCACACCTAAACCAACTGCATCATATTTGCTACATACAAATATAACACACTGTATATCAAACACATTTACCTTTGAAGAGGTTAAATAAAAGTCATAAACAAGCATAAGCAACCAAAGACAAACCGCTGTAAACACTTTGTTTACAGCGGTTTTTTATTATTAAATATCTGGCTATCATAGACATCGCTTATTATTTATGTCACATTTGCTACATATCTGTCACACGGCTTAGATAACAAATTACGCGACTTATAACTACATATTCATTCTAAATGCGATTGATATGACAGGTCATTGCCGGACTCTCAGTCCCAGCTAATTTTCAATTGCATAGAAATTAGCTCTTTGTCATTTTGGCTATCGATTTTCTTAAGTATTTCATTTACAAATGTTTTATCCAGTAGGGAAATGCTCAGAATCTGTAAGATTTGACTTGGTCGATTTTCAATTCGTAGATTGGACGGTCAAATTGCAATTTATATGCAATAATAGCAATCAAACAATAAGGATACTAAGCTAAGGTCTATGGTAGAAGGTAGTAAGTCACGACTGGAAGTCGCTAAAGGAACGTATTATACAAAGGATTTCGTGACTTTTCTTAAAAGGATTACCTGGATACTTACCCCAAAGCAGAATAGCCGCGAGAAGGTTATTACATAGTCGGAGATCAGCTGGGGCAACAATATAAAGAGCATTTGAGCGGTTTTGGCCAGTGGGAGCCAAAGGAGCACGCCGAATCCTCGGAAAACTCTGGCGAATTCATGAGTATTGATGAAACGTCTCTTTTCAATGGAGAGCTTTACACTATCCTAACCAACAAAGCTGCTAAAGGTCGCAAAGGAGCCTTTGTGGTAATGATTAAGGGACAATATCCTTACAATTTCTGACCAGAAGTCGTTATCTGCTCTTTAAATCACCGAAAAATGGATTGAATCTAAGAAAAAAGGGTAGCTGTTCTATTTCTGCTTTACGCCGATGTTCAAACGGGTTATTCGTTAACACATTCTCTGCGAATGATTTTCTCTAAAAACTATCACAAATCTGTAGCACACAAAAGTAGCAAGATGGTATGACTACGTTTCTGATTCGGAGTTTAAATCCTTCAATACCATTGCTGCAACTATCTATTCTCACTATCAGAACATTCTCAACTTCTTTGAAAACAGAAGCACAAATGCTTCTGCTCAATCTTTCAATGCTTAAACTTAAAGCCTTCAGGGCTACTCAAAGAGGTGTAAGAGGTATTATGTTTTTCTTATTCAGAGTTTCAAATATTTATGCTTGAGAATATCCATCCCACAGTTTTTTCATTTGATCCTATTTTCACCCTAAACATTACAGAACTAAAAAAGACCGCAGGCAAAATTACTTACGGTCTTTTCTTTTGAGCCTTCAGAGGGATTCGAACCCACGACCCCGAGATTACAAATCACGTGCTCTGGCCAACTGAGCTATGAAGGCAGGTGGGTAAGCGATCTACATCGCGCCGCTACAACCTTCGACCCTTGCTGCGATCAAGCCCTGGGGGATTAGAAGGGAGCATGCCGTGTAGGACTTACCCGGCTGCAAAGGTAGATATATTTCATTAACCTGCAATACCTGTCACAAATATTTTTCACACCAAACGCCCTACCAGAGCGGCTTTGAAGTATTAAACCTTTTCAAACTGAACCAGTTATGAGCCTGAAAAAAAAATTACAGATTTGGTCACTTTTTCTCCCGGGACAACTCAAAAAATGAATCTCACCTCTATTTTCTATTTCACATCACCTTCATTTTGGCCGGAGAACTCCTGCAATATCGGACGAGCGTCGGAGCTGTATCGGAGGAATTCGCCATTTTACCTATATCAAAGAGCCCTATTTTGAGCCAATGCCAGCCACACTTTGTCCACACGGGAATTTTGCTCTGCAAATCGGAGCGGAATTCATTGAAAAGGGCTATTTTTGCAAACAAATAATAAACTGATGACCGAACAGAAAACCACTCCTGTCAATTTTGCCATGCAAACTGGGCTCTATCTGGGCCCTATCGGATTCGTAATTTTTCTGATAGATTATTTTGCGGTTAGCACACCGCAACTCTCCCTCCCTCTTATTTCCCTGATCATGATTGTTCCTAAAATAGCCTATCATATAGGTACCTATCAGTTTGCCCGACAATTCAAACACAAACACATGAGTGGAAAGCTCTCTTTGTTTGAAGGCTGGAATGTGAGCGTCCTGCTTTATTTCTTTGCTTCGCTGATTTCCGGTATTATTGAATTATCCTACCTGACCTATTTCGATAAAATGTTTTTACAGACCATCAATCCCAAATTAAGCACATTGTTATTGAGGTTTGAAGAATACGCCAAACTTGGACAAAACCCGGAGTTAGCAAATAACTTCAAAGACCTCGCTAAAAAAATGATTGAAATGCCAGCCCTAACCCCTATACAATGGGCTTTTGACTCTATGCAGCAATCTGTTTCAATCGGTATTGTGACGTCCCTGATTTTCGGTATAATTCTTTCCCGCAAAAAAGCGGAAGCCCTCCCTACCCAAAACAATATCAAAGAGTAAAATCATTGCAAATCAAGCAAATGATTGAATAAAATGATATTGAAACAAGCATGATCAATGTTCTTCATAGGACATAACATTAATATGCGATACCGATAGCTATCGGTCCATCTGGAACCAAAACAAAGATAATTAAGACATATGAAAGACATTTCAGTAGTTGTGCCCCTCTATAACGAGGACGAATCTTTACCCGAACTGTTTGACTGGATCAACAGAGTAATGCAGGAGAATAACTTTTCCTTTGAAGTGATTTTTGTCAATGACGGTAGCACTGACCGTTCCTGGGATGTGATTTGTGAGCTGAAAAACCAATTCCCCGACAAGGTGAAAGGGATAAAATTCCGTCGCAACTACGGTAAATCGCCAGCCCTGCACAGCGGATTTGACCGCGTGGAAGGCAAAGTGGTCATTACCATGGATGCCGATCTGCAGGACAGTCCTGATGAAATCCCGGGTCTTTACCGCATGATTACCGAAGAGGGTTACGATGTCGTATCGGGATGGAAGAAGAAACGCTATGATCCGCTTTCCAAAACCCTCCCAACCAAACTATTCAACGCTACCGCACGCAAAGTGTCAGGCATTACGCTGCACGACTTCAACTGCGGGTTGAAGGCATACCGTCAGGAAGTGGTAAAAAACATCGAGGTATATGGCGATATGCACCGCTACATGCCTTACCTGGCTAAAAATGCCGGATTCAAAAAGATCGGAGAGAAAGTAGTACAACACCAGGCCCGTAAATACGGCACGACCAAATTTGGCCTTGACCGCTTTATTAACGGTTATCTTGACCTGATTACACTTTGGTTTTTCTCAAAATTTGGAAAAAAACCCATGCACTTCTTCGGATTGGCCGGCTCACTGATGTTCTTTCTGGGATTAATCTCGGTAATGATTATCGGCGGGATGAAGCTGTATGCACTGGCAAACGGTATATCGCACCACCTGATTACCGAATCACCCTATTTCTACATTGCATTGACAACGATGATCCTGGGTACACAGCTATTCCTTGCCGGATTCCTGGGCGAACTGATTACCCGCAATTCATCCGAAAGAAACATCTATAAAATAGCAGAGGAGATTTAATCATGAACTTTCTCGAAATTTGCAAGCAACGCTGCTCCGTGCGTAGCTATACCAATCAATCTGTTTCAGCCGAAGACCTGGATTATCTGCTTGAGGCAGCCAGACTGGCACCTTCGGCTGTTAATTTCCAGCCGTGGATCTTCATCGTTGTTCGCGAAGAGGCCAACCGCCTGAAAATACAGAAGAGCTACAACCGCGAATGGTTTAAGTCAGCCCCTTTATACATCGTTATTTGCGGCGACCATGAACAGGCATGGAAACGCAAGTCTGATGGAAAAGATCATTGTGATATTGACATTGCCATTGCCGTGGAACACATTTGCCTGGCTGCGACTGAGCGCAAACTGGGTACTTGCTGGGTCTGCAACTTCGATGAACAAATATTAAGTGCGGCTTTAGCCATTCCGGCACATATCGAGCCGATTGCCATATTGCCGGTCGGTCACCCCAATCCCGAATCATTGTGTCAGGAAACAGCCAAAGTCAGGAAACCTCTACAGGAGATTATTCGATGGGAAAAATTCTAAACATCACGGGCGGAATTCTTGTTGCCGTTCTTTTATTCAGCTCATGCAGTGAAAGCAGTTGCACGGAATCAACGGTAGCGGATGCATCGGCTCTATTTTACACCAAATCACCCCATGCGGCTCTGGCATTTGATTCCATTTCCGTCAAAGGAATCGGACAAATCTCTGACTCCATGCTTTTAAACAAAAGCAAGAAGGTGAAAAGCCTTTCGCTGCCGCTAAGGATAAAGTCTGACACGACAGCTTTTGAAATCCGCTTTTACCGGAGCAACTCTGCCACACTGGACAAGACAGATACCGTCCGCTTCTTCCACCAGGTGCGGCCGCAATACCTGTCGCCGGATTGCGGATGTTCGGTATTTTACCACATAGACTCTGTAGCTTACACCCGTCACCGCATCGACACGGTGAAGATCAAACAACCCGAAATTACCAATCAGAATGAAGAGCATTTGCAGATATTGTTTTAGCATACTGCTGTTGATGGTTATTTCGGCAATAAACCTCAACGCACAAACCCCAAATGAAAATACGCCAGTGCCGACCTCTGCCGACACCTCGTCATGGTACAACGGACTGGTAGTCGGTACGGACCTGCTCAATCCGATAGCCGGTGCAATGGGCAAAGATTATTCTTCTTACGAAGTCAGCGTCGAGTATGGGCTGAAGCGCAAATACTTCCCGATAGCAGAGGTAGGTATGAGCAAATCAGACAATACCAGTGACTTCGGCCCCGTCTACCACAGCCCGCTTGCCCCTTATGGCCGTGTCGGGATAAATTATGCATTTTCACAATCCGCTAAAAGCTTTGCCTACATCGGCACCCGGGTTGGTTTCAGCAACTTTAGTTACGATGTATCCAATATGACCATCACCAGTAATTACTGGAAAGAGAGCCTGACCACCAGCCTGAACAGAGAGAAATCAAATGCGATCTGGACTGAATTTATCGGGGGATTACGGGTTAGTATTACTAACCATATACTTATGGGATGGAACGTCAGGGCGAAGTTCATAAATCACGTAAAGCAGACGTTATACGGTTCACCCGCTTACATCCCCGGATACGGCTCTAACAAAAGCAAGACCTACGGAATTCAGTTTTCCATCTATTACAAATTCTAAACCTGACAGGTTTTAGATTCCTGTCAGGTTTTGACATTCAACTCTTCACAATGTCACTACCCGAAATTATTCTCATTGCCCTCGGGCTTTCCATGGATAGTCTTGCCGTATCCATCACCTGCGGCATGATCCTTAAACGATTCCAAATCAAACATATCCTCCGGATCTCCCTCTTCATGGGACTCTTTCAGGGTATAATGCCTCTGATCGGCTACATGGCGGGGATCAGTTTCCAGAAGTATATTGAAAGTTTTGATCATTGGATTGCTTTTGGACTACTCACCTACCTTGGAGGAAAGATGCTTTACGAAGGTATCTGTTCTAAAGACGAGGATGCTAAGAGCATAGACCCGACCAAGGCCGTTACATTACTGGGACTCGCCATTGCAACCAGCATTGACGCATTGGCTGTCGGCCTTTCCTTTGCCTTGCTTAAGATAGAGGTCATCGAACCGGTCATCATCATCGGCTTCACTACATTCCTGCTCAGCTTCATCGGTGCGGCCTTCAGCTCTAAATTCGGTCACAGAGTAAATCTGAAGATGGAAATAATCGGAGGTATTATCCTTATCGGAATCGGGATCAAAATATTGATCGAGCATCTCTTCCTGGCCTAGTAAAGAGAGAGAGAATACCTATACAAGGGCTTGTATGGGTATTACTCTTTATATCGTCAAGGCCCATGCAGATATTAAGCTACTAATCGAAGATCAACGGAGTTAATAAACGAAAGAGAAAGTTCGTGTAACTGTCATTTCCACCCCCAGATGGTAGTATCCGGGGAGATGTGCTTCGAGACTTAACACGAGGTCTCTCATAGTGTTTCGTGCAGTCAGCTGACCAATAATCATACATAGCATTTGATTCTCATAAGGTTAAGCTTTTGGTTTTCTTGTTACCATCATACTTATCGACAATTCTGCCAAATGCTCTGCGGGGTAAAAAATCTGGAAATTGAACAAAGCTATATTTTCCTTGATTCATGTTTTTGACTTTTGGGCAAAGCTAAAAACGAAAAGTCAATTCAAATCGTTACGCTCAAAATCAACTCTAATCAATTTACAAATACTTCAAAGAACAATTTAAAAACTTAAGAGCCTGTTTAAATTTTATTGCTCGACTTTTTTATGGCTATTTTGAGGTAGATTTTTTGCTTTTATCCCGCAGATTTAGCGGGCTAAATCAAGGGGGAAAAGTGAAAAACATACCCGAAAGAGGCTAAAAAAAATAGAACGTTGAAACCACCTCCCGTCGGAACAAATATGAAATCAATCAACACTTGCATTTCTTCAAAAATATCCAATCCGATCGTTCCTAGTCCTTCCATCATTTTCAGGTCATCAAATGGATATATAAAAAGCATATTATCAAGTCTGCAATTACAGATTGCCGCATGAAATGCTTCATCATAGGAAACACCAACCCAAATAATTTCAACAAATCCATTTCCAAACATCTGAACCTGTCTTATCTTCTGGGGAGGCATAGTACATGGGGATATCCTGTTGTCATTTATTTCCGCTGTCCCAAGGAAATAATTTACGACTCAAACTTAACTTATAAAAAACAATTGAACCGTAGATGGTATAACAACGTTCGAATAAGGTGTCTCATTAAATAAAAAACACTGATTTTCAGGAACAAGCAGACCTGATAGTTTGAGATTACTTTCCCATAAAAACATTAACCCGTCTAATATCCGGCAACTATGAAAAAAACAATTGCATCAGCCATTATCCTGCTCATCTGTTTATCAGCATCAGCCCAGGCGCCTGTCAATCTGAAATTTAAAATAAAAACAGGCGTAATGAACCAGCTAAAAATAACCAGCAAACAAAACGTACAAACCACCTACAACGGAACGCCATTTACTACTAAGGCAACCACTAATATATTTATCAGCTACACCTTGCTCTCTCAGGATAAAGATATCATGAGCATTGAATTCAAGTTCGATACCATTCAATCCAAAACGGTGGCCCCTATGATGACCAAAGAAACCAATTCGGCCATTCCTGCAAAAAGCAAAGAGTATCTGGAACGTATGCTGAACCGCTTCAGCGCAAACAAGGTCATCGCTAAAATCTCCACTTCAGGCAAGTTTATCGGTTTTGTAAACTACAAACCATTCCGGGATAATATCCTGCAATTGCTGGATTCTGTGCCGGACAGTAAAAAAGAACAGATCCGTAAACAATCCGATGTGATGCTGAAAGAGTCGGCTATTCAATCCATGATTGAACCCTTATTTGCCTATCTGCCCGAAAAACCAGTAAACCCGGGCGACAAATGGGATACAACCATCAAACAATCTTCCGGTGGAATTTCTCTTATGTTGTTTAATACATTTGCATTCGATAAACTGGAAAATGGAACTGTCGTTCTCTCTCAGATTACAGAAACAGAGTCTATTCCCTCCAATGAACCAAACCCGGCCATGTCAATGGATATAAAAGGAAAGTCCACCTCAAAACTCGTGATTGACTTAATGACGGGTGCAATACTGAATAGTTCAGCAACTACACATTCGGAAGGAAACATGAAAGTAAAAAACCAGGGCAATGAAATGCTCATGCCGATGGTTATTGACTCCGAGTCAGAGATTAATAAGATACGATAGAAATTAAACCTACCCACTTAAAAAACTCAATCCAGGTGAAGAATATATTTATAATGGCATTACTCTGCCTATTTGCGGTAAATGCCCATGCCCGGCAAATCATTACCGGGTCAGTCGTGGAAAAAGAGTCAAATAAACCAATCGAAGCAGCCACTGTAGAATTACTTCAAGTTTCTGACAGTAGTTCGGTCGAAGTCGTATATACCAACAGCGAAGGTGCTTTTACCCTGATGAAAGCCGATACGGCTAAAAGATATTGCCTACGGGTGAGACAGTTAAACTTCAAGATCCGTAAAGTTTCCGTTGCAAAATCGACAAACAGAATCATCAATATCGGTCAGATCGCATTAGATCCCTCTTCAATCAATTTAAAAGAAATCGTGGTAAACGGTTCGAAAATAAAGGTAACCGAACTGCCCGACCGAACGGTTTATGGCATCCCGACTGACCTGAAGAAGATATCGACAGATGGGCTCGATGTACTCCGTAAAGTACCGTCTGTACAGATTGACTATTTCAACGAAGAGATTAAGGTGGATGGGAAAACGAATATCAAAATAGAAGTGGACGGTGTGACCCGCGATAAAGACTTCATCAAAAAACTTCATCCGACACAAATAGACAAGCTCGAAGTGATCACCAGCCCAACCGGGAAATACGATGCGGATGTGGATGCCGTGATTAATATTATTACCATCAAAGAGATGCGTTATGGTTTGAAAGGTACGGTAAATACTCAGCTCCTACCCAACAGTACCGATCGCTATATGATGCGCGGAATGGGAAGCCTCGATTATGGCCTTAAAACCATTTCATACTATGTATCTGCCAATGGCGGACTGGGGAAATTTGACTTCATCAATACGATGGATAGATATGCTGGTCCTGACACTTTGCATCAAAATGGAAATATGAATTCTTTCTTTGCCAATGGCAATATCAATGCCGGATTTATCTATGATCCAAATGAGAAAAACAACCTGAGTCTGAATATTTCGTACAATGGAAATAATTCGAAAACCAACAACGATCAAACAAATAATAGTTGGGAAAATACAAATCCGAAAAGTATAACCGGAACAACCAGCGAATCAAAAAACAAGAATGGTGGGCTCAATGCTTCATTATTCTACAAACATAGCTATGACAAGAAAAAGAGTCATTTCTATGAAATAGAGACAAGTCTCTATAGCAGCCTTATAAACACAAATACGACTAATTACAAAAGCAAATATTACACCACTTTAGACAAAACAGAACAAAACAATTCCCGCATCAGCACGCTAAACGGTCGTTTTGGCTACTTCCTGCCATTTGACAGTGTTTATACTTTCGGCACCGGAATAAATGCGAACTATAATCACAACTATATAAATAACATCCGTTCTCTGACTCAGGCTCCCGATCTGGAATACAATAATACCCGGGGCTCCATGTTTGCCGAATTGTCCAGAAACTTCAAAAAAGGAAACCTGAAGGTTGGAACAAGAGGAGAATTCTCCTACGTTACGATAAATACGACGAACACAAACAAATTCTTCTCACTCCTCCCCTATGCAAACGGTCAATATAAAATCAATGACCGGAACAGCATCAAACTAAACTATTCACGTCGTGTCATCCGACCATCAAGAAATCAGTTGAACCCCTTTGTCAGCTATGTGGACAGTCTTACCATCAGTCAAGGTAATATTAATCTTGTACCAGCCTATCGTGATAATTTCCAACTCACGTACAACGTGAAGTATGGTAAGAGTAAATTCAGCGGCAATTTATCACCACAACTCTTCTTCGAATACAGGACAAGATTAATTCAAACTATCACGCAGGAGATCCAGAATACAGGCAGATTCGAAAAGATACCGATGAATATCTCCAACGGTTACGAGGGTGGCTTGGGATTATCCGTCAATGCACAAATAGTGACAATTATATTCAATTCCAACTTCAGGTATTTCCGTAGCCATATTGACAATTATATAGATGAAAAGGGTATGCAGCAGATTGCTGCTCAGGATAGAAACAGCTGGAACTGGAACTCGCAAATCATGTGTCCTTTACCGCTAAATCTGAGATTCTTTTCCATGTTGAATCTGACCGGACCGACTGTAAACGGACAGGAAACCAGCAAATCATCTCCGTTTTATCTGGCTGGTATCGTCAAGCAGTTCAAAAACAACAGCAGTCTCACAATATTGGCCTTCAATCCCTTTGCTGAGAACTTCTTTAAGAGTACGACTACACTTAATAACTCGTCATTCTACCAAAGAAGCCAAACATTTATGAATATGAAAAATGCCTTCCTGATTAATTACAGCTACAACTTCAAATTAGGCAAAGATGTGAAAGCACAGAAACAGGAAACAGAGCAGAATATCGAAGAAAACAATATTAAGCTTCCGTTCTAAGAGACTGTTTACTCAAATGAAAAAAGCGGGCAAAACCCGCTTTTTCGTTGTATATTATTACCAAAAGAAGCTATTATCATAAGTGGACTCATTTCCACAGCCATCCCGTACCACCAACTTCAGAAGATGCTGTTGCTTCTCCGCCACATGCTTAGCAGAAAGCTTACAGACCAGCAATGCTTTACGGGGATCATATTCAAAAAGGGCAAATTTCCCATCAATCGTTCCTTTGTAATAAGCAATCCCGGATTCGTAATCGGAAATACGGATGTGAATCTGGTTGTGAAGACCGCTTTTAAGAGGAAGAATCACCGGAGGATGAAAATCAGCCGCAACAGAATATTCACCAAACTCACGAATACTGCCCGTCACCCAGCCTTTTTTATAAGTTCCCCCAACGTACGAGGGACGACCACCGGTAACTTTTGCCAGGTAATATTTCGATTTATCCTGAAGCGTATCTTGCTCCACCTTAATGCTAAGTTCGGCATAACTATGGAAAGGAACATCCGGCGTATGCAATGAATGGATATCGGCATAAAAACGTGGAGACTTTTTCACGTCATACTTAAAGCAAAAATCATCGTAGAAAGTTCCAGCAGGTATCTCAAGTTTGACATTCTTCTCCTTGAATTTCTCGTTTTTATTCCAGAATATCTTGTCATGGCAATCAATCTTGACCAAAGGAATCTCCTGCTTCTTTCCCCGTAACGTGAAATTCACCTCAGAGGTATTTTGATATTCATCTATGAGAATGTACTTGACCTTATAGTCGCGTTCCTGATCAATATCGATAATGCCCGCATTCTGCACATTCTCGTAAATATCCATTTTATTGCCGGGCTCTACATAGGACTTCATAAACAAAGAACGATGAAGGCGCCACTCATTATAATCAATAAAACTGTTGACATAACGGGTATCGTGAAAAGGAAAACGATTGATACGGCTGGTATAGATTAATTTTCCATCAACTAACAGTTGAATCTTCTTCACCCCATAGATATTCGAAAGCTGGTCTTTATGATCAAACGCCTTAATCCCCAAAGCAATCTTTCCCCAAACCAGAGGAACCTGTTGCAAACTCTTATTAACGACGGAATATTGTTTCTTCTGCATTAAGCCATTGATCACCCCATCATAAAGCATCGGGTAAATCATCACGGCCTCAGCCTGTGGTGCGATATGATCCTTAATGAGGTAGCGGAAATAGAATAAGGGATCAAAAGTTTCTTCTGTCTTCGTATCCCGCACCTCAAAGTGCAAATGCGGACCGGCAGAGCTACCGCTATTACCACTGTAAGCAATCAACTGGCCTTTCTTTACCGGAATCTCATTCTCCTTAAACTTATGATCAATCGTGTATGATTCCGCTTTATATTGCAAATCTTCAAACAAAACGTCAAGCTCAGGCGAAAAATGGTCAAGGTGAAGATAAACAGAAGTCAACCCATTGGGATGATTAATGTAAAGGGCTTTGCCGTTTCCTGTAGGCGCAACCATAATCCGAGATACATAGCCTTCATCGAAAGAATAAACAGGAATGCCGATCTTTCCCTGGGTCTTAAAGTCAATACCGGAATGGAAATGGTTGTTTCGAAGCTCCCCGAAGTTACCGGCCAGAAAAAGAGGAATACGCAAGGGAGAAGCCGGAGCATAGCTGGATGGCTCCTGAGCAAAGGAATGCAAACCGCAAAGCACAGAAAGCGCGGTTGCTGCTATATATTTTCTCATAAGATACCTATTGATGTAGTCCTGCAAAGGTAGCCCCTTCTGATTTTTATCACAAGGAAATAAAGAAGAAATAAAGGTGGAAATTGTTTTCCCCGGCGTCAACGAACCGATAAAGCGACTTGCTTGTTAATAAATACAACCAGAAGAATTATGAGAAGAATATCAACAATAGGCTACCACCTGGGAGACAGACTTGACCTGAAGCTAATAAAAAACGGGTTGACCTTTGACTGTATCTATACCGATCCGACCGAATTGATCTATCAGACAGACGAATTCTGCTACTTCTATATATTTGATTATGGAAGCATCGTATTTTTAGGTGTGGAAAAGGCAGAACAGACGCAGATCATCAATGCAATCCGCCAAATCCTGAAGATTGACTCCAAAGAGCTGATGAGCGAAAATTTCGACATCGAAATAAATCCGGACGCCGACTATCATATCTTCTTTGACCGCGTTGTATTGAACGAGATCAACACCGATATAGCAAAGATCATCATGCTCAATATCGCGCAATCAATCGCACTGGATTACTTCACGGAACAATCGAACCTACTACTGGCTACAACACGGCAGTTCAGCAGCGAACTGGAAGAGCGCGGCCGATTTTCTCTAAAAGGTAAGAAGCTGCTTCAATCGATCGGAAAAACGCTCAACCTGAAAATCAGAATAGCAGAAAACCTTTACATCTTTGATTCACCCCGACTCTCATGGAACGATGAATTTCTCAATAAACTCAACGATGACCTAAGCCTTGAACTCGATTTGCGCATCAGACATAAAAGCCTCCAGGAAAATCTGCGCATTGTCAAGGAAAATCTGGATATCTTCAAAGAAATAACTCAACACTCCCACAGCTCAGCGCTTGAGTGGATCATCATTATCCTGATAGCGGTGGAAATTGTAAACATGTTTCTGGAGAAGATTTTCTGAAGGAACGGAAAACGGATAGAAAAGAAAAAAGCACCTCGGCATCGAAGTGCTTTTCTTGTTGAGCGGGAGACGGGACTCAAACCCGCGACCCTCAGCTTGGAAGGCTAATGCTCTATCAACTGAGCTACTCCCGCAATTTGATTTACAACTTTAATAAAACCTACAAGGTATTTATCAGGCCAATTGTAAACTTTTTCGTGGGCGGTGAAGGATTCGAACCTCCGAAGGTGAAAACCAGCAGATTTACAGTCTGCCCCATTTGGCCACTCTGGTAACCGCCCCCGTTTCTCAATTGCGTTGCAAAGGTAATGCTTTTATTTTAATCTGCAAGAAAAATCTATCATTTTTATTGCAGTAATTGCAGCTTCATCGCCCTTGTTACCGTGGATTCCGCCCGCACGATCGAGTGCTTGCTGCATATTATCGGTAGTTAACACGCCGAAAATAAATGGAATACCAAATAACAGATTCAGTCTTGTAACGCCTGTTGTTACACCCTGACAAACGTAATCAAAATGTGGAGTATCTCCGCGAACTACGCAACCTAAAACGATTACAGCATCCACTTCAAGGCTCTCAGCTACTTCGCGGGCTCCAAAAGTCAACTCAAAAGTTCCCGGCACGCGATGCACTGAAATATTATCAGCCTTCATTCCGTGGCGTTCCAGAGTATCACACGCTCCCTGAAGTAAATTTTCGGTAATATCCGAATTCCATTCAGCTACAACAATGGCAACTTTCCATGCAGAAGCGTCAGGAACTTTAGAAGAATCATATGAAGAAAGATTTTGATATGCTGTAGCCATGATTATTGATTCAGTTTAGCTCTTTCAATGTATTTTTCAATATCGGCAGCTTCCGGTGTATTGAAATATTTTTCTTTAATGGTAGTATATACATCTACAGCTTTGTCAAACTTCTTCAGGTTTTCATAAGCAAGACCTGCTTTTTTCAAACAAATCGGAGAAAGCAGTTCATTATTTGCTTTATCAGCCGCTTTAACGAAATAATCTGCAGCATCATCTACATTACCCAATTCAATTTGACAGTCGCCGATAGCAGACAAGGCTGCAGGAGCCATCATTTTATCATCTGAATCAAAATCTTTCAGATATTTCACAGCCTGCTCGTAATTTCCAAGGTTTTTGTTGCAAATACCAGCATAGAATTTAGCAACATTTGCTGACTTGGTAATACCGTAATCATCGATAATCGACTGAAAACCGACTACATCGGCTCCGTTACCGTTCAAAGCCAGCTTGAAGGAATCCTGTTGGAAAGCAATCTCTGCTTTGTACATAGCAGCTTCAGCTTTACGCTCTTTAGGTTTAATATAAGCATAGTTAAATGCTAATACACCTGAAACAGCGACAACCACAACTGCCAATCCGATAAGCATCTGCTTTTGGTATTTCTCAATAAACTGCTCTGATTTGGTTAGAGCTTCCTGAACATTTTCCAGTTCAATTGGATTTTGATTCTTTGTGTTTTCTGACATATTCCTTTTTAATTAATTCGGAGTTTTTGTTCGGAAGGCAAAAGTAGCCTTTTTGTTGATACTAACGAAATTTCCGTTAAACTTTTTCCAGCCAGGAAAGGCTATGTCAGTTGAAAAACGGGGATTGCGGGTAATTTTTCTAACTTTGCATGATTCCAACAAGAACGGAGCGACATTTAAGATGATTCTCAAAAATATTTCGATCGTAAACTATAAAAATATTCCTCAGGCCGATTTTGATTTCTCCGCCAAGATAAATTGTTTTCTTGGAAACAATGGCATGGGGAAAACAAACCTGCTGGACGCCATTTATTATCTCTCTTTTTGCAAAAGCTTCAACAATACGCTCGACAATCAAAATATCCGTCACGAAGAAGATTTCTTTATGCTGCAGGGGTTCTACAAACAAGATGAACGTGCGGAAGAGATTTATTGCGGCATGAAACGCCGACAGAAGAAGCAATTTAAGCGCAATAAAAAAGAGTACGAAAGATTATCAGACCACATCGGGCTCATTCCGTTGGTGATGATTTCGCCTGAAGATGCCATACTGATCCAGGGCGGAAGCGAGGAACGCCGGAAATTTATAGACCAGGTTATTTCTCAATCCGACAAAATCTACCTCGATGCTTTGATTCGTTACAACAAGGCGTTAACACAGCGGAATTCAATACTAAAAAGCGAAACGCCTCTGACCGATCTTTCACTGATGGAAATACTGGAAGAGCAAATGAGCCGGGCCGCTTCATATATTTACCTGAAACGGGAGGAATTTATTGCTGAGTTCACACCGATTTTCCAGGAATACTACGACTTCATCTGCCTGGGAAATGAAAATGTAAAGCTAATTTACCGCTCTCATCTGCAAAATGGGAATCTAACAGACCTGCTTGCCGAATGCAGGGAAAGAGATAAAATACTAGGATATACTTCACGTGGAATTCACAAAGACGATCTGGAGATGCAATTGGGAGAACATCCACTGAAACGAATTGGTTCGCAGGGACAAAACAAAACCTACCTTATCGCCCTGAAACTTTCCCAATTTATGTTTTTAAAAAAAAGCAGCAGGGTCACTCCTATCCTTTTGCTCGATGATGTTTTTGACAAAATCGATGCTAACCGCGTAGAGCAAATCATAAAACTGGTATCCGGTGATACATTCGGACAAATTTTCATCACGGATACCAACCGCAAATACCTTGATGAGATCATAGCAAAAGTGCACAGCAACTATCATTTATATCAGGTTGCACAAGGAGAATTCCAACAGATATAAAACACCGGTCTAAAAAAGAGAACCATGCAACGTAAAAACGCACAATCATTAGGTGAAGTTATACAGGAGTTTCTGAAGGAAAACAACTGGAACGGAAAATTTCAGGAAAGAAGAATCATCCAATGCTGGAGGGTTTTGCTGGGTAATAATGTCGCCCAGTATACCACCTCTATTTTCATAAAGAACAAGATACTATACGTCAAAATCAGCTCATCTGTACTCCGCGGTGAATTACAAATGTGTCGTGAGATGCTAATCAAAAGAATCAACGAACACATTGGCGAACAGGTCATTAACAATATAATCTTTAGTTAAACAGCTATGATCATAGAAGATATCAAACACCGGCTTCCCATCCAGATTCGATTCAACGACATCGACTCGTTAGGGCATGTAAATAATGCAATTTACCTTAGCTATTTCGATTTGGGCAAATCAGCCTATTTTCAGGCTGTTAAATCAACCATTATAGACTGGACAAAAATAGATATCGTAGTTGCCAACGTAAATATCGATTACCACGCACCTACTTTCATGCACGAAAAGCTTGAAGTTAGGACACAAGTAGCCGATATTGGCAATAAAAGCATGAAAATGGTGCAACAGCTGGTCAATCTTGAAACCGGAGAACTGAAAAGTTCCTGCCGCACCGTAATGGTGGGTTATCATCCCGAAAGTAAAGCATCAAAAATAATTTCTCAGGAATGGAGAAATGCAATAGAACAGTATGAAGGAAAAAAGTTTGATTGATCTAGAAAAAAAGGAACTTCGAAAATCGATTTTTCGAGTGAGGGAAAATAAAGGAGAACAACATCTGATACATCTTTCCGAAAACGTAATTTCACGCCTTGAGGCTACTGAGGTTTTTAAAACAGCTCAAACAATTTTATGCTATTTCGCATTACCGTTTGAAGTGAATACAATTCCCGCAATTAAACGTTGGAGTGAAAATAAAACTATTCTGTTACCGGTTGTACACCATAAAGAATTGAAAATTAAACGCTTTACCGGAATGAATCAAATGACACGTGGCATTTTTAATGTCATGGAACCGATAGGGGAATTTATTGAACATTATGATTCAATAGACCTAGTCATCGTTCCTGGACTTGCGTTTGACCTGAATAAAAACCGAATGGGCTACGGTAAAGGTTTCTATGACAGGTTATTGCCAATGATCGAAGCAAAAAAAGCGGGAATTTGTTTCGAATTTCAGCTTTTCGAACAAATTCCCGCCGATACGTTTGATCAACCGATGGATCTTATTTTGACCGACGCACGTTCTGTGCTTTAAGCGATAGATTCAAAGCTTGCTTGGTTTTTATTGCATTGATAGCCTGACTTAACGTTTGATCATCTTGCATAAAAATCGGATAGAAAGCCTCATCACCCAAGATGTTACGCGCAATATATGCCTCGGTTTGTACTTCCAGCAACGCGCGTGACATTTCTAAATAAATAGGTCTTCTTCTCACCCCTCTTTCATGTGCAAAATCAGCCAACTGATCTACCAAATCCTGTCCATTTAAATAAACCTGCAATTGCCTGTAGTTTTTAAATTGTTTCAATGCCTGGCGATGCTTATCCGCATATTCAAAGCAAAACTGATAGAGCAGGCTTGAATTAACAAGGCTGTTATAATACGAATTAACGCCATCAGACTCACGGGGAACAAAGATGTCCGGCATAATGCCACCACCACCATAAACTTTGCGTCCGGTCAGGGTCTTGAACTCTTTCTTCTTATTCAGCTTGATGCTGTCTTTCGAGTCGAACTCTCCGTGCAGATAGCGATTCATTATATCATCTTCATAATCTTTCTGATCACCCATCACATAATCTTTCTGAATGCAACGTCCGGATGGAGTATAATATCGGGCAATGGTAAGACGAAGCGCCGAACCATCAGCAAGCTGATATTGCTGCTGCACCAAACCTTTACCGTATGAACGGCGGCCAATAATAAGTCCGCGGTCATTATCCTGAATAGCTCCGGCAAAAATTTCACTTGAAGAAGCGGAAAACTCATCCAGTAACACCACGACCTGATTAGACTGAAATGAACCGGAACCAGTAGAAACAGCATCAGAGCGAGGCATTGTTTTTCCTTGCGTATAAACAATCAGACGTCCTTGTGGAAGAAACTCATTTACCATATTGATAGACGCATCTAGAAACCCTCCGGGATTTCCACGCAAGTCAATAATAAAGCTCGAACATTTCTGAGCGCGTAATTTAGCTAACGCAGCCACAAATTCATTATAAGTATTACTTCCAAACTTACTGATCTTTACATATCCAATAGAGGGCTGCACCGGATAAGCCACATCCACACTATTTACAGGAATCTCTCCTCGCTTAATATTATAAACCAGCACAGTATGGGAAGAACGTCTTTTAATACCCAGCTTGACAGTAGAACCCTCTTTACCGCGAAGTTTCTTCATCACCCGCTCGTTAGTAATATTTTTCCCGACAAAGACAGAATCATTTATACTAATAATACGGTCACCTGGCATAATCCCCACCTTTTCCGAAGGGCCTCCTGTAATTACACTTACCACACTTACGGTATCATTCATAATACTGAATTGAATACCAATTCCACTGAAGCTTCCTTCGAGGTCTTCATTAACAGCCTCAAGATCAGATGCCGGAATATAAACAGAATGAGGATCCAATCCACTAATAATATTTGGAATCGCTTTTTCCATCAATTGATCCACCGAAATGGAATCAACATACTTCTCAGAAATCAGATTAACAATAGCACCTAATTTATTTCCATTAAGTGAAGGTAGTCTTTTAAGTAGGATATGAGAAAAATAAGCCCCTATCATTACTCCGAGAATTAATGTCAGGGAGAGGTAAAAGATAAACTTTTTATTATTGTTCATAGTCTATGAGAGATTATATTGCTTCGTTATTTAATGTCAGATTTACAACTTCTACACCTGCCTTGCTGAGTAGATTAATACCATCTTCAACTCGATATTTATCCAGATAAACAACCCTGACAATTCCGGACTGGATAATCAGCTTCGCACATTCAATACAAGGTGAAGTGGTGACATACAGAGTAGCCCCCTGGCTACTATTGTGCGAACCAGCCAGCTTTGTAATCGCATTGGCCTCTGCATGAAGCACATAAGGAAACGTCAGACCATGCTTATCTTCGCAAATATTATCAAAACCAGCGGGTGTACCGTTATACCCATCCGAAATAATCATTTTGCTCTTTACCACCAAGGCCCCCACCTGACGTCTGTTACAATAAGAATTTTCAGCCCAGATACGAGCCATCCGGAGGTATCGTTCGTCTAAAAGTCGTTGTTTATCGTTGTTTTGCTCCATTATGGTTGTATAATCATAAAGATTCAGGTTTATATACAAAACCCGGAATGAGGATAAAGTTTATTTGAGGAAAAAATTTTCTACAGAAAAAAGAAAGGAAAGCAGTTCCGAATCGTATATTCATTCGACCGGTGAAACAATACCCTTTTTCATCAAAATCAGAAGAAAAGGTATTTATCAGAAAAAAATTCTGCAGCAGCTTAAAAACCAGAATTAAAAGTGCCGCCAAACAACAAAGAGGCAAAATACAGCTCATTAATCAGCCATCAAATAATTGAGGCAAATTTAATGAATTAAATCCTATTCAAGACTCTGAAAACGATATTTTTCATGTCCAAAAACATGATTTTAGGACCACGCCTACCGCCAAATACAAAAAGGGAGAAACTTTTTCATTTTTCAAAAAGCTTCTCCCTTTTCACTTTATAAAATCTATTCTTCGAAATCAAATTCGAAATCAAAATCATCCAGATATTCAGGCGTTGTAAAATCATCCAAATCACGACGATCCTTTTTGGTAGGACGACCAGTACCTTTTGCTCGATCCACAAAACCACCGATTTTCTGCAACTCCAGGATTTCATACTGTTCGGGGGGCGTTACATTTTCCATAAACTCTGGAACCAACTTTGCTCCCATCCGTTTATCAGTCAGCGCCAGCACCTTAAACGAATAGACAACCGGGGGCTTTCGCACTTGAATCACCTCCCCGACTCTAATCATTCGCGAAGGCTTCACGGTTACATTCTGAATCATAATCCGTCCTTTCTTACAGGCTTCAACAGCAATGGTACGTGTTTTGAAAACCCGTGTTGCCCACAGCCATTTATCAATACGCACCTCTTCCATTTATTTGTTATTAAAATGGTTCATCGTAATCTGAATACCTGACAGACAGAAACTTTTGATAATTTCAGCAGAGCGTTCCAGTTTTGCGGGCAATTGCTCTTCTTCCTCCGGTTTGAATTTTCCCAAAACGTAATCTACCTGCATCCCCTTTGGGTAATCATCCCCAATACCAAAGCGCAAGCGCGAATACGAATCTGTACCCAAAATCTGCTGAATATGCTTCAATCCGTTATGACCGGCATCGCTTCCTCTTGGTTTTACACGCAATGTCCCAAAGGGCAACGCCAAATCATCTACGACTACAAAAACATGCTCCAAGGGAATCTTCTCGGTCTGCATCCAGTAACGGACAGCATTCCCGCTGAGATTCATATAAGTAGACGGTTTAAGCAGAATAAGCGTTCTGCCTTTCACTTTCAGCTCACAAATAGCACCGTAACGGCTATCTGTAAAAACAAGATTGGACGCTTTAGCTAAAGCGTCCAATACCCGGAATCCTATGTTGTGGCGGGTCATCTCGTACTCACTTCCGATATTTCCCAAACCAACGATTAAGTACTTCATTTTTCTAATTTAAGTGGCGACCTTCAGGAGGTCAACCGAACTAAAATTATTTACCTTTTGCAGCAGCCAGAGCACCTCTTGCAGCTCTTGTCAACTTAACGGCACAAACTACAGCGTTTTTAGCGTTCATCAGTTCGAGGTTCTCGTATGACAATTCACCAACCTGGATAGTTTTACCAAGACCAAGGCTTGAGATGTTGATATGAAGCTTTTCAGGAACGTTGTTGTAAAGAGCTTTAACGCGAAGTTTACGCATTTCAAGGCTCAGTTTACCCCCTTGTTTAACACCTTCAGCCAAACCGTCAAGTACAACAGGTACTTCGATTGTAATTGCTTTGTCTTCGAAGATTTCAAGGAAGTCAACGTGCAAAATACGGTCTGATACCGGGTGGAATTGAAGATCTTTAATGATAGCGTTGTAAGTTTTGCCATCGATAGTCAATTCTACTTTGAAGATTTCAGGAGTGTAGATCAGTTTGCGTACAGCATCCTGAGTTACAGTGAAGTGAACTGTTTCAGCACCACCATACAATACACCAGGAATAGCATCGCTTTTACGGATACCTTTAGCAGCTTTTTTTCCGAGGTCTGCTCTACCTTCAGCTAACAATTGAAAAGTTTTCATTTTTGTTTGATTTTGTGTTACTCAAAATTAAGTTTTCACTTGCTTAATTTCCCATCACACGGACGTTCTTAAAAAGCGCTGCAAAAGTAAGCAATTTCCGCCTATTTTCAAAACGATATATCCAAATAAATAAATGCCCCTCCATAAACATCTCCGGCAGGGCACATTTTATCTTAATAGGATGTAAGCAAATTATTCACGACGGCTTCCGCCCAAATAAATCATAATATAGTAAACCAATGTAGCCAGAGAACTCAAAGCAGCGACCACATAAGTATATGCCGCCCAACGCAATGCGTCGGTTGCTTTGTCATGCGTATTTACATTCGTAATACCTGCTCGACTCAACCATGCGATAGCACGACTACTGGCATTAATTTCAACCGGCAAGGTAATAAAGCTAAACAACGTTGTCATGGCAAACAAAAGAATCCCAAATAACAGCAATTCAGGGAATGTCTTGAGTGTAAAAATCCCCGCCAGCAATATCCACTGCACCCAGTTAGATGCAAAACTCACCACCGGTACCAGTTTACTTCGCATTTGCAAAAAGCTATAGGCTGTAGCATGCTGTACAGCGTGACCACATTCATGAGCAGCAACAGCAGCCGCTGCAACACTATTACTGTAATAAACATCTTCACTCAGATTCACGGTTTTATCTGCCGGATTGTAATGGTCTGTCAAACGACCTTCCACCGAAAGCACTTTTACATCATAAATACCATTATCGTGAAGCATTTTTTCAGCCACATCTTTACCGGTCATTCCATTAGGAATGGACACTTGTGAATATTCATCAAACTTACTGCGAAGTCGGCTCTGAATCAACCAACTAATCAGGGCAAATCCAATAAAAATAACATAGATCATCATAATGATTCAATTTTAAGTTTCAATATCGCCTATTCAAATGTCATACCAAATTAAAAAAACCAGACTCATTGCCAAAATGTCAGACATTTAACTTAACTCACGGCCACTTTTGACATTTCGGAGGTAAAATTACTCTGACAGAAGATATTGCTGAAATCTTTTTCCTCAAAAATTGTTTTGACTCAATCCTCATTTAGCTAAATATTCGCAATACAACCATCAGAAAAAGAAAAACCCGCCATTTTACAACAGCGGGCTAACGAAATAATATCCTACTTTTACTCCTCTTCACAGCGGATTACATTCACCGGACAGCTATCAACCGCCTCTTTGATTTCATCCGAAAACTCACTGTAATCAACACCTTCGATTACATGCATTTTGTCTGACACTTCAAATACTTCTGAAACAATAGATTCACACATACCGCATGCAATACAGCTATCCTGGCTTTCATCGAGCCATACTTTTTTTACTTTCATAGTTCTTTTGACAGTTAATTATTAGACGTTCTATCTTGAACGATTCTAAAACAACCCACCATCATGAAGGTTGAGTAGATTCAGACAATTTAAACTCTTTTCAGAGCTATTGGTTCCAAAATGAATACTCTCCAAACCTTTAATGACGATTATAAAGCCTGAAGCCCATCACTTCAGCAAATAGTAACATACAAATACAACTGGAAAACTATGTACTTTCTGGCAAAAACAATTTATTATGCGCTGTAACCCTATTACAGATACCAGAAAGCCAACACTTATTGAATAGTCAGAGCAAGTGTAGCGGGAGAAAAACAGGTCAATAATAATAGATATAACAGAAGATAAACAGGGATAAAACACATATAAATGGTGTTTTATCCCTGTTATATATAACAATGAGACATGCCTTAATACCAACTAACCGGTGCTCTACACTGGCTACTACCAACAGAAACTTATATTGATTCTTGTTTTAGTTGCACAGCAATGATAAAAGAGAAATTGACATTAACTTACCTACCGTTATCTTTCGGGGTGGCTTTAGTTAAGGAAGAGAGGAATACCCATTACGTATTTTCCATAGGAAATATTTTTCCAGGATCACCTTGTTGACATCATAGAAAATATTCGGAATCATAATAGCAAAGTTACGGGGCTTAAATAAGTGGTCAGAGAGGATAATCACCTCCTTTTTGCCGGCATCCATAATACAGACACCCGGAATTTTACCCCATGATTTTTCTTTCAACTTAGTCTCACCGTTAATAGAACGAAGGATATTTTCTGCTACAATCTTGCCTGTTTCGTCGCTGGGATAACCTGTCTTAGGAACAGAGAAAGGCACCTCACCCTGTTTAAAAGGCGGTACCACATTTACAGTCAATCCTGCCGCCCAGATATTGGAATATTTCCTATGTCGGTAATCCAATCCAACATCAAGAAAGCCATTAGCAGTCGCCTCCAATTTTGGAGAATTTGTAATAAAATCAACACCAACAAAAGGAGGCATAAGCATGGTAAACTTAGATGGCAAAGATTCACCATTAGTAAGCTTTACACTTTCAGGTGTCACCTCCGTCACACCAACACCTGTACGGTAGTGAATATTAAACATTTGCATAAACTTCTTCAACATCGCTTCCCCCATCGGCATTCCTTCAATGCCAAAGTGACCAAGAAAAGTCTCAGGAGTTACCCAGTATAAATCTACTTTTTTCCGAATTTTCTGCTCACGCAACCATTTCTCCATATTAAAAAGAAACTCGTATGCGGCCCCCATACATCCTGCATTTTGAGTAGCCCCGATAACCATTGGCCCGGGATTCTTTTTAAACTCCTCCAATGCAGCTTTTGCAGCCAAAGCTCCGGTTGGATGACCAATATAATGAGCATACTCTTTGACACCCGGCGCAATATCATGTTTTACTTTTGGCCCCGTAGCGATTATGAGCTGGTCATATTCAAAATCCCCCTGCTCGGTTGTAACGATTCTTGTATCAGGATCAACACTTAATGCTATAGTTTGAACAAATGCTATCCCTGCTTTTTCAAATACCCCTCTCCTCGGCACACTAATTTGTGCCACATTGCGTCGACCAAAAGGCACCCAAATCAATGAGGGAATAAACAGAAAATCAGGATTACGGTCAATTACAGTCACATTAACACTGCCGTTTAGCTTTTTCTTCACTTCCATAGCAGCGGTCATTCCGGCAAAATTGCCTCCAATCACTAGGACTTTCATAATCATTATATTTAAATTATTAGACATTAATCATTTGAGTCATATTTCAGAAACTAAACTTCTCATTTCATCTCCACCTACACCACAACATATATACACGTATTTATATTTGCAAATATACTACTATTTCAATCGGATTGTAATTTACCGATACGATTTTTTTTATGTTGTAGAATACCCTCTTACAATCAATACAGGAAAAAGACGTGCCATCAATGCAAAATACTCAAAACACCCCAATCGCTTCCCCTCCTTTAAATTCTGACTATATTTGCATTCTCTAAATTCCAATCCCCTTTCAATATTGCATGAAGCAGATACACATCTACTATTTTTCAGGCACAGGCAATGCCCGGATGGTCGCTCGTTGGATGAATGAAGAAGCGCAAAACGCCGGACTCGAAAGCCGCGTGATCAACGTTTCGCAAAACCGCATAGCCAGAGAGATGACTCCCGATACGATGCTGGGATTCATCTCCCCCACCCACGGCTTCAACTACCCGCCGCTGATGATATATTTCCTGCTACGAATGCCTACGACCAAAGAACACCAACCCGTATTCCTGATGAATACCCGGGCTGGCATGAAGCTTGGTCCGCTTTTTATCCCGGGATTATCGGGGATCGCGTTGTGGCTGGCAGCTTTTATCCTTTGGGCAAAAGGGTACCACGTGGCGGGAATGCGCTCCATCGACATGCCATCAAACTGGATTTCGCTCCACCCCGGCTATGGTCCGAAGACAATCGCGGCAATGGTTGCCCGTTGTGAAACAAAGACACTTCGTTTCGCCCAACAAATTTATTCAGGTAGAAAAATATACAGCGCGGCGCTTGACATTGTACAGGATGTGCTGATTTCACCCATTGCCATCGCCTATTTTCTGGTCGGACGCTTTATTTTATCCAAAACTCTTTTTGCCTCACGCTCCTGTAACCGTTGTGGTAAATGTATCAAAGAGTGCCCTGTGAAAGCCATTTACGAAGTGGCCGACCGTCCTTACTGGAGCTTCCGCTGCGAAAGCTGTATGCGCTGCATCAATAATTGTCCGAAACGGGCTATCGAGGCAGGCCACGGGATGTTCGCCGCCATTATGATTCTCGTTTACACTTTTGTCATCAGTGCTTTTTATAAATATTTTCCTGTAAGCAGATGGGGCATCTTCAACAGCGATTCGCTTCTTGACAAACTGGCACGGTTTACACTGGAAAGCTTTATCGTATTGGTATTTCTGGTCTTCTGCTACCGGCTAATACATCATCTGCGCCGTTACCGGTGGATCGATGCGATGATTACCTATACCTCATTGACCAAACTTAAATTCTGGAGAAGATATAAAGCGCCAGAGTGAAATGCTTCCGGATTTTATACCTAAGTTTGCTCCCGATTCATTAACCTATATTTTTCCGAATGGAGATTTTCATTTCACTCATTGCCAAATCGCTCTCCCTGAGCGAAAAACAGGTAAACAATACTATAAAGCTTTTTGATGAAGGCGCCACCATCCCCTTCATCAGCCGTTACCGCAAAGAAGCAACCGGCGGACTGGATGAAATCAAGGTAGCCGATATCAAGGAACAGTATGAAAAGCTCACCGAAACCCAAA
Source organism: Parabacteroides sp. FAFU027 (assembly GCF_022808675.1). NCBI lineage: Bacteria > Pseudomonadati > Bacteroidota > Bacteroidia > Bacteroidales > Tannerellaceae > Parabacteroides > Parabacteroides sp. FAFU027. The sequence goes on along the minus strand of NZ_JAKZKV010000010.1, from coordinate 128,557 downwards.
AGCGCAAACAGACCATCCTCAGCACCATCGAAGAGCAGGGCAAACTGACCGGTGAGCTGAAGAAACGTATCGAAGAGAGTTGGTCGCTCACCGAACTGGAGGATATCTACCTTCCTTATAAACCCAAACGCCGTACACGCGCCGAAATCGCCCGAGAAAAGGGACTAGAACCTCTGGCCAAAATACTGATGGTTCAACAGGAGAATAACCTCACCCGTCGTGCCCTACAGTTTGTCAATGACCAGGTTGTTAACGAGGAGGAGGCGCTCAAAGGCGCCCGCGACATCATTGCCGAATGGGTCAACGAAAACGAACGTGCCCGCAATTCGGTCCGAAACGTATTTTCCAGAGAGGCCGTAATCTCTACCTCTGTCGTAAAAGGCAAAGAGGAAGAAGGGGTAAAATACCGCGACTACTTCAACTGGAGCGAACCGCTGAAACGCTGTTCGTCACACCGCTTGCTGGCAATCCGTCGCGGAGAGGCGGAAGGTTTTCTCAAGGTATCCATCTCCCCCGAGGACGACCATTGCATCGACCGCCTCAACGGCATTTTTGTAAAAGGAAATAACGAGGCATCACAACAGGTGGAAGAAGCCGTAAAAGATGCTTACAAACGTCTGCTGAAATCTTCCATCGAAACAGAATTCACCAACGAATCGAAAGAAAAAGCCGACGTAGAAGCAATCCGGGTCTTTGCCGAAAACCTTCGCCAGCTGCTTTTGGCAGCACCGCTGGGGCAAAAACGAGTGATGGGTATCGACCCCGGTTACCGCACAGGATGCAAAATCGTCTGCCTTGACGCACAGGGAAATCTGATGCATAACGAAGCCATCTTCCCGCATCCACCACAAAACGAAAAAATACAAGCATCTCGTAAAATCACCCAACTGGTGGAAAGTTATAATATCGAAGCCATCGCTATCGGTAACGGCACCGCCAGCCGGGAAACGGAACAATTTATCACCAATCTTCGTTATGACCGCAAAGTACAGGTCTTCGTGGTAAGCGAAAACGGGGCATCCATCTATTCCGCGTCGAAAGTGGCAAGGGAAGAGTTTCCTCAATTCGATGTCACCGTCCGCGGAGCCGTTTCAATCGGGCGAAGATTGATGGATGCTTTGGCCGAATTAATCAAAATCGACCCGAAAAGCATCGGTGTAGGCCAATACCAGCACGATGTGGACCAGACCATGCTCAAAAAGACACTTGACCAAACCGTAGAAAACTGTGTGAACTTAGTCGGCGTCAATGTAAATACGGCCAGCAAGCATTTGCTGACCTACATCTCGGGATTAGGGCCTCAATTGGCACAAAATATCGTCAATTTCCGCGCTGAAAACGGACCGTTCCACAATCGTCGGGAACTGATGAAAGTCCCCCGCATGGGAGAGAAGGCTTTTGAGCAAAGTGCCGGATTCCTCCGCATTCCTGATTCCGATAATCCGCTGGATAACTCTGCTGTCCACCCTGAAAGCTATGATATAGTGGAGAAGATGGCAAAAACGGTTGGCTGTAACGTTCAGGAACTTATCACTAACAAAGAGCTAAAAAAGCAACTAAAACTGGAAGACTTCACCACCGACAAAGTTGGTCTTCCCACCCTGCTCGACATTATGGAAGAGCTGGATAAACCAGGTCGCGACCCGCGTCGTATTATTAAAGTCTTCGAGTTCGACCCAACGGTTAAAACAATCAACGACCTGCGCGAAGGGATGAAACTTCCAGGCATTGTGACCAATATCACCAACTTCGGCTGCTTCGTTGACATCGGTATTAAAGAAAACGGACTTGTTCACGTGTCACAACTGGCAGATCGTTTTGTTTCTGATCCGACTGAAGTTGTTTCGATTCACCAGCATGTTCAGGTAAAGGTTCTTTCTGTAGATTTCGAGAGAAAACGGGTACAACTGACGATGAAGGAAGGTTGACTTTTAACTTTTTGAATATATCTCAATAGAAAAACAAACCAAAATATTTCCTATTTTTGCAAACATCAACTGACAACAAACTGTTGTCAGTTGTTTTTTAACGACAACATCAGCACATTACAGCATAGATAAAATCATAATATCAAGATAAATGGCTAAAAAAGTATTTGTTTCCGGATGCTACGATATGCTACACAGCGGACACGTGGCATTTTTTATGGAAGCAGCTCAATTGGGCGATCTTTACGTCGGATTAGGCTCTGACAAAACAATCCAGGATCTGAAAGCCCGCAAAACAATCAACTCGGAAGAGGAACGTCTGTTTATGGTCAAAGCCCTTAAAGTGGTAAAAGACGCGTGGATCAATACAGGAAATGGTCTGCTTGACTTCGAAAAAGAGCTCAGAGAGCTGAAACCGGATATTTTCTTCGTCAATGAAGACGGGCACAGCCTGGAAAAAGAAAAAATCTCCAAAGAGCTCGGCATTGAATACGTAATCAGTAAACGCGTTCCTCATGTTGGACTACCTGTTCGTTCCACAACTGCTCTTCGCCAGGAATGTCGTATTCCCTACCGCATTGACCTCGCCGGAGGGTGGCTCGATCAACCTTATGTATCGAAATATGCAGCCGGCCCGGTACTCACTATTTGTATCGAACCGGATTATGAATTCAACGACCGAAGCGGAATGTCCACCAGTTCACGTAAAAAAGCAATCGAACTCTGGCAGACAGATATTCCAGCGGGCGATAAAGTAAAACTAGCAAAAACTCTCTTCTGCTTTGAAAATCCCCCTGGCACACAATATGTGAGCGGATCACAGGATTCCTTAGGCATTGTCTTACCGGGGCTGAATAAACATTGGTACGATAAGGGAAATTATTGGCCTACTAATATTCAATCTATCACTGATAACGATACTTTATCCTGGATTGAGGATCATATTTATATGATTCCGTTATATCCACGCAATTCGAGCTACAATGTATTGGACAACACCCATATCAATGAAGAGGGAGCTGCGCGCCTTGGCAAAGCAGCACAAGATTGCTGGGAAGCCATACAAGCCAAAGACCTTAAAGCATTTGGCAATGCCTTTCGCGAATCATTTGAAGCACAAATATCCATGTTTCCCAATATGATTACGGACGGGGTATGGGAACAGATCGAGAGCTATAAAGATATGGCCTATGGTTGGAAACTCAGCGGCGCAGGTGGAGGCGGTTACCTAATCTTTATTTCTGAGAACCCAATAGAACCGGCCATTAAAATCAGAATCAGAAGGGGCACTATTGAATAGTAGAATCGTATATAAAAGCGTGACTGAAGTCATTTTTCAGTCACGCTTTTTGATTGTTTGTCCACAAGAAAAACAGCAAGTATCTTCAGAAAACAAGTCCTTTCATGCAAGCCCCACACACATACACACTATTTAACACCGCTCTATCTAACTATGCCTCTGCGCATAAGCCTATCTCAAACATATTGAACACAATTTTCATCACATAAAAATTTGTCAGATCAAACAAAAGCACTACTTTTGCACACGTAAACATCGCGGGGTGGAGCAGTTGGTAGCTCGTTGGGCTCATAACCCAAAGGTCGTCAGTTCGAGTCTGGCCTCCGCAACCAAGTAAAGAGTATCTGTTTCAGATACTCTTTTTTTATACCAGAATATCCTTCGGGGTAGCATAATCAGAAAATATTTTGCAAAGGTGTTGCAACTTAAAATAAAAGTATTACCTTTGCACACGTAAACATCGCGGGGTGGAGCAGTTGGTAGCTCGTTGGGCTCATAACCCAAAGGTCGTCAGTTCGAGTCTGGCCTCCGCAACCAAGTAAAGAGTATCTGTTTCAGATACTCTTTTTTTATACCAGAATATCCTTCGGGGTAGCATAATCAGAAAATATTTTGCAAAGGTGTTGCAACTTAAAATAAAAGTATTACCTTTGCACACGTAAACATCGCGGGGTGGAGCAGTTGGTAGCTCGTTGGGCTCATAACCCAAAGGTCGTCAGTTCGAGTCTGGCCTCCGCAACCAAGTAAAGAGTATCTGTTTCAGATACTCTTTTTTTATACCAGAATATCCTTCGGGGTAGCATAATCAGAAAATATTTCGCAAAGGTGTTGCAACTTAAAATAAAAGTATTACCTTTGCACACGTAAACACCGCGGGGTGGAGCAGTTGGTAGCTCGTTGGGCTCATAACCCAAAGGTCGTCAGTTCGAGTCTGGCCTCCGCAACTAAAAAGGACGATTTATTTAAATCGTCCTTTTTCTTTTTACTATCACTATCTTATTCGGTTATCCAATTCTTATCAAAAGGAGTCATTGGCTCTGAGGAGTAATTCAAATCCTCTATCACAGGGATTTTCACCTTATACAATTTACCCGAAACATTGGAAATACTCTTACTTCGTAACCATGGATTAAAATCTTTAATAAGATAATAGGTCGTATTATTGTCTGTGGCAAATTTGTACAAATCATCCACGACTGCATTAACAACAACCTCATTACAGCGAATTGGCTTATAAAGTTGATTAGCTTTTATAGTATAGCCGTATTTTGACGGATGAGACATTAATTCCTTCGCAGCAAGAATCCGAAATACATAACGTGATGTTTCCTCAACAAGCCACAAATCAAGAGATGTATTGGCTTTTTGATTTTCAAGCTCTGTTGTGATACGTCCAGCACCGATATTATATGCAGCCGCCACTGAAGGCCAGTTCTGGAACTTGGCGTACATATCCTTCAGATATTTACAAGCTGCAATGGTTGACAACTCAACGTGCATCCTTTCGTCAATAGTATCATTTACCTCCAGACCATACTGACGTCCTGTTGCCGGCATAAACTGCCACAATCCGGCAGCTTTGGCCGGTGAGATCGCACGCACATTCAGACTACTTTCTATGACGGCCAGATATTTCATATCGTTTGGAATTCCCATCCGTTCCAATATCGGTTCAATCACCGGAAAATATCGGTTAGCTAACTTAATAATACGCAAAGTAGATGACTGCATATAGACCATCGTAGTCAATTCGCGATCAAATCGCTCATACATATCGTAGCGCTTAAGATCAATTGCCTGACCACAAAACTCAATTCTGGGAGAAAAGGCAGGAGCAGGCGAAAGCGGGACAATCTCGACTTTCTCTTTAACCGGTTTAGGGCGACTGGCATCAATATCCGCCGCCATGGTTACGAATGCCGGAAATGCAACACCGGCACAAAAAGTTATTACTTTGTTTATCTTCATATTCCAAATAAAAAAGAGAAGCTTTGATTAAAAAATCAAAGCCTCTGTGTTATCCTAAAAAATATCATTTATTGCTGAATACATTTACAGCACCTTTTTCCTTATACTTATGCCCATCAGATCCTGTAGCTTCTATTACATAAAAATAAGCACCGGTAGAAACATAATTTCCATTCACCTTTCCATTCCATCCTTTTGAAGGATCTGTCCAATAAAACAGCTGAACACCCCATCGGTTAAAGATCCAACCTTTGAAACTAGACAGAGACTTATAAGATACTTTAAACTCATCATTATGCCCATCTCCATTTGGGGAAAATGCATTTGGTATTTTCAGCCCTGACTCAGCAACATCAATGGATTCAGAGTAGGTGACCTCACAGGAGTCTTTAGCATTTACAACAGATAAATTCACCTTATATTTTCCACTATTGAAGGTATAACGAAGTGATTCATCTGAGGAAGCTGTTATTTTATTGTCCAGGGAATCCAGAATAGACCAACTGAAATAGCTAGCTACTGGTTTATTTGCATAAGCTGTAAAAGTAATATCAAACGGAGCTGTACCTGTTGTCGAGTTTGGCTCTTCTCCCCTGATCATATTATTTGATTCATTACGAAGAGGATTATGTTCGTGAAGAACAGTTATTTTAACCCTTTTAGCCAAATAGATATCAGGGCTTTCAGCGGCGCTACCCAATTTCCAATGATATGCAAACTGATCAGCAATACTAAAATTTGTATTCATTAACGGAAGTTCATCATCAAAGAGATATATCCCCCCACCAGTTTTTAAATTATCACCATAAGATAGTATTATAACTGTGTCCATTGGAATGTATGCTTTTGATATAGGATCAAACGTCTTTGATTTATAAGACAACACCCAATTTACATCATAATAGTTAACATTCGAAGATGAAGGAGCATAATATGGTATAGAATATTTTTTATCTAACCCATTAGAGTTTAACACAAGTTGATCACAGGTGCTAGTTGGATTTGAACCTAAATAAATCGATTTATTTAGCTTTAAAGAATCTTGATAACCTTGATAGTCTATCAACCACACCCAATATGTTTTAGCATTATACGAAAGAGAATACCCAGCTTCACTCTCCGTTTTTTTCAACTTGAAATAAGTAGCACCAGGAATTAGCTCAGGAGCTTTTCCTTTGTTATATTTATACCATTGAGGGATTGTATTTGCTGTAGTTGAATCAATAAACATCGTTATATCATCCAAATTATAGCAAACATAAACAAAAGACAAAGAATCAGATGTTTGAATCCTTATGGGCTTATTTGAACTACTTGACGTTACATTAATAGATTCAGCATGCATGGTCAAATAAGAAACCGCCATAGTGAAGAACAATAGTGAAATAAATTTTCTCATTATAAATTGATAATTATGATTTCCTGATTAATGACGTATAAAATCTATCATACTCCATCTCAAAATTAATACTTTTACCGGTTACCTGTTCTATTTTGCTCAAATAATACGCCCACAAGATGATTTAAAGGCACTATTGCAATATTATTTCTAATTTTGCAGGAGTAATTTTCTTACCTAAAGAAATCAGAATTATGCGCACACTAAAATTCCTCCTTTTGAATCTGGCATTATTGCTATCATTAACGCTATCATCACAGGATTTGCCATACAAAAAAGAAACGAAAGAGGGCAAAGAATATTACATTTATCAGGTCGCTTCAGGTGAAGGACTTTACTCTATTTGTAAGAAATTCAATGTTACCCAGGACGAAATCATCAAAAGTAATCCGGATATCGAGAACGGACTAAAATCAGGACAAACACTCCGTATCCCCGTAAAAAAGCCCAATGGCAAGCAAGACGAATCAGGGTTCTTTTATCACACTATCGAACAAGGTGAAACACTGTCATCTATTGCAATTATGTACGGCGTCTCAACGGCATCTATTAAAAAGCTAAATCCTGAATCCGATAAAAATTTCAAGATCGGGTTTACGCTGAAAATTCCTCAGACAGTGAAAGTGGCGGAAGAAACAGGCAAGGAAGATTACAAATATCATACAATCGCTCCTAAGGAAACTCTTTCCTCTTTAGCGAAACAATATGGAATCACGATTCAGAATATTACCGATCTCAATCCCGGATTGACAGCTGAAAATTTCCAGATTGGTAAAGTTATCCGGATTGATATATCTAAAGCGAAGAAAACCGAAGTTGAGAAAAAAGAAACTATTGAAGAAGCATTCTTCGAATATCTTACAAAGAAAAATGAAACTCTATACAGCATCAGCCGTAAATTCAATGTACCTATCGATTCTATACTGGCAATAAATCCGGGATTAGCAGGACGATTCAGAGCCGGGATCACTATCAAAATACCGACTCCGGCCCAGGCAGAAAAACAGCTTCCCGAAAAGGAAGAGGAAGCACAACAAGAAGTTAAACCTACAGAAGAGACACCTATCATTACACCTGCAACTATCGAACCTATCAAAGTTGCGGTACTGTTGCCTTTTATGCTGGATGAAACCGGGGAAGAAGCATCTAAACAGTCCCGTCGTTTCATCGAGTATTACGAAGGGTTGCTGCTTGCTGTGGAAAAGCTGAGAAACCAGGGGGTTTCAATCAATCTTTACGTACACGATACCGGATCTGAAAGCAAATCGATCAATAAAATCCTTCATTCTCCTGAAATGAGCGATGTGCAGATGATTATCGGACCATTTTATAGTGCACACATTACACCGGTGGCAAAATTTGCCAAAGCGAATAACATCTCTCTTGTCATTCCATTCACTTCAAAAAATGAAGATGTGCTGACCAATTCACACATTTTCCAGGTAAATACACCTCATTCTTACCTCTACTCAGAAGCATCTCAGATGTTCTGTAAACAATTCAGAAACGCCAAGGTGATTTTCCTTTCTGAAAAAGACAAAGAGGGAGACAAGACCGAATTCATCAATACGCTGAAAACCGAACTCAAACGTAATGCAATATATTATCAGACTTACACCGTTACCGAACCGGAGGATATTGAAAAGATAACTTCGGTATTATCGGAAAGCGAAGAAAATATAATCGTTCCGACTTCCGGGACATCTAATGCTATTAAGCCTTTTATTCCGGAATTGCAATCTGTAGCCGTTAATAACTCAAGCTACAAAATCTCCTTATTTGGATACCCGGAATGGCAAACCTATGTCAAGGACTATATTGATGCGTTTTACCGCCTGAATACCTACATCTATTCGACCTTCTTTGTAAATCCGACCGAATATAGCTACAAGGAATTCAGCAGCCGATTCCGGAGCTGGTACCAGCGGGACATCATCAACAGTTATCCTAAGTACGGGGTGTTAGGTTATGACAGTGGCTTATATTTCCTCAAAGCACTTTCATCCACCGGTAATAACTTTGATAAAAGTATTGCAGGGAATCGTTACGATGGAATCCAGACCGGATTCTCTTTTGAGCGTGTCAACAACTGGGGCGGACTGATCAATAAGAACGTTTATCTGATCCATTATAAGCGAAATTATGAGATTGAGAAAATCAGTCCGGATAACGTTCACTCTCGCTGATATACTGAAATAAAACACAATGAAGAAGACTATTATTTCCCTTTTCCTTTTAGCAACACTGAGCCTGCAGGCACAAAACTATAAACCTGAAACCTATTTGGGGGTAAATGGAGGTGTTACTCTTTCTCAGGTTAACTTTATTCCGGTCGTAAAACAAAGTATGTTACAGGGACTCGATGGCGGACTTACCTTTCGATATATTTCCGAAAGTCATTTCGGGTTAATCATCGAAAGTAATCTTGCTCAGCGGGGATGGAAAGAAAACTTTACAGACACGACTCTCTCCTATTCACGAACATTGAATTACCTGGAAATTCCATTCCTGACTCACGTTACTTTCGGAAACCATAAATACCGCTTTTTCGTGAATCTGGGCCCCAAGGTAGCATTTCTGCTTTCAGATAAAGAGAAGCGAAACTTTACGAACAAGTTGCTGGAAGAGCATGGAAAGACAATTGATAACCGGCTGGATTATGGATTGGTGGGAGGTGCCGGATTTGAACTCCGTACCGGAGTTGGATGCTTTTTATTGGAAGGCCGTTATTACTATGCATTAAGTGATGTTTTCTCTAATGCAAAAAAGGAATATTTTGACCGTTCGGCAAATAATTCAATATCCGTCAACCTGACTTATCTTATTCCATGGCAAAAGCTCAATTTATCCAAATAAAAAATCGGCGGACTCAATCTGAATCCGCCGATTTCGTTTTTCTACCTTAGTGAAGCTCCTGCTTCAGATATTTCGTGGTAAATGTATCGTATTTGGCACAAATCTCTTCCGGAGTACCAGCACAAAGCAACTCACCGCCTCCACGGCCTCCTTCCGGTCCCATGTCAATGATATAGTCGGCGCATTTGATGACATCAATGTTGTGCTCGATGATAATCATCGTATTGCCTTTATCCACCAGACGATTGATTACGCCCATCAGCACGTTGATGTCTTCGAAGTGAAGCCCGGTAGTCGGTTCATCGAGAATGTAGAGTGTTTTTCCTGTATCTCGTTTAGCTAATTCGGTAGCCAGTTTTACGCGCTGGCTTTCACCTCCGGATAAAGTGGTGGAAGGTTGTCCAAGTCGAATGTAACCCAGCCCCACATCCTGAAGCACTTTTACCTTTTGCAAAATGGACGGGATGTTTTCAAAGAAATCCACCGCCGCATCAATGGTCATATCCAGCACATCGGCAATGGATTTTCCCTTGAAGCGAACTTCAAGCGTTTCGCGGTTGTAACGCTTGCCGTGGCAATCCTCGCAAGGGACAAGCACATCCGGCAGGAAGTTCATCTCGATGGTTTTGTAACCGTTTCCGCTACAGGTTTCGCAACGGCCACCGGCTACGTTAAAGGAAAAACGGCCCGGCTTGTAACCGCGTATTTTTGCTTCCGGCATTCCGACAAAGAGATTACGAATATCGGAAAATACTCCCGTATAGGTCGCCGGATTGGAACGCGGCGTTCTTCCCAGCGGACTTTGGTCAACGGTTACGATTTTATCAATGTGTTCGATGCCCTCGATAGTTTCGTATTCGAGAGGATCTTGGAGCGAACGGTAGAACTTCTGACTGATGATCGGTTGTAGTGTCCCGTTGATCAGACTGGACTTGCCGCTACCGGAAACTCCCGCCACACATATCAATTTACCCAAAGGAAATTCCACATCTACGTTTTTGAGATTGTGTCCTTTTGCCCCTTTCAAAAGAATGGACTTGCCATTGCCTGCACGACGTTCTTTCGGCACGGCAATTTCCATTTCACCATTGAGATAGGCCGAGGTGAGCGTATGTTGCTTCAGCATCTCCTGTGGAGTTCCGGAAAAGACGACCTCCCCTCCCAGCCTTCCGGCTTTCGGCCCCATGTCGATGACATAATCGGCACTGAGCATCATATCCTTGTCGTGCTCCACAACTACCACGCTGTTGCCGGTATCTCGGAGTTGCTTGAGCGAATGAATCAGACGGTCATTATCGCGCTGGTGAAGTCCGATACTCGGCTCATCGAGAATGTAAAGCACATTTACGAGTTGCGAACCGATTTGTGTAGCCAGACGAATGCGCTGGCTCTCTCCACCCGAAAGCGATTGCGAGGAACGGTTGAGCGAAAGGTAATTCAAGCCCACATCGAGCAAAAAGCTCAGGCGGGAACGGATTTCCTTCAGAATCTCGATAGCAATGAGCCGTTGTTTGTCATTCAGCTGGTCTTCGACGTTAGCAAGCCACAGATTAAGCTCCGAAATATCCATCTCAGCCAGTTCCGAAATATTTTTATTGGCTATACGATAATGCATCGCCTCTTGATTGAGCCGGTAACCTTTACATTCGGGACAGGTGGAGACTTTGACAAACTGGTTAGCCCACTTTTGTCCCGTGGCCGAAGCGCTGCTCTCCTGCTGCATCTCGATGTATTTCACCACTCCGTCATAACTGAGGAACAAGTTGGAATTTACTCCTAACACATGATTTTTAATCGAAAGACGCTCGTCGGTTCCGTAGAGGATTTCCTCCAACGCCTCGTCGGGAATATCCTTAATCGGAGTTTTTAGTGCAAAGCCGTACTTTTCGGCAATGGCTTCGATTTGCCAGAATATCGTGGTCTGACGGTAGCTGCCAAGCGGCACAATTCCACCGTTGTGAATGCTTTTATCGGGATTCGGAATGATTTTTTCCTGATCGATTTGATTGATAATGCCCAATCCCTTACACTTTGGACAAGCTCCCTGCGGGGAATTGAATGAGAAGTTGTGCGGTGCCGGTTCGCCATACGAAAGTCCGGTCGAAGGACACATCAGCTGGCGGCTGTAGTGGCGAAGATCACCCGTGTCGGGCATCAACACCATCATCAGTCCTTCGCCCTGTTTCATCGCGGTGCGAACGCTCTGTTTGAGACGTTGCTCGTCTTTGTTCGACACCAGAAGCTTATCGATCAGCAATTCGATGCTGTGGTTTTTATAACGGTCGAGCTTGAGTCCGGGCAGGATTTCGCGGATTTCACCGTCAATACGAACGTTGAGATAGCCTTTCTTGCGCAGGTTTTCGAAGAGTTCCTTGTAATGTCCTTTGCGGTTACGTACCAATGGTGTGAGGATGTAAATCTTCTTGCCGATGTAGCGCTCCAGGATCAGTTCGAGGATTTGCTCTTCGGTGTATTTCACCATCTTCTCGCCGGTATTGTATGAATAGGCCTCACCGGCGCGGGCAAAAAGCAGACGGAGAAAGTCGTAAATCTCGGTAGTCGTTCCCACGGTTGAGCGAGGGGAATTGTTGGTGGTCTTTTGCTCGATGGAGATCACCGGGCAGAGGCCGGAGATTTTATCCACATCCGGTCGCTCCAGATTACCGAGGAAATTACGCGCATACGACGAGAAGGTCTCGATGTAGCGGCGCTGCCCTTCGGCAAAGATGGTATCGAATGCCAGCGACGATTTACCGCTGCCGCTCAACCCGGTAATGATGGTAAAGCTGTTGTGCGGAATCGTCACATCTATATTTTTGAGGTTGTGGACGCGGGCGCCCAATACCTCGATCACTTCTTGCTCGTTCATAGCGTTGTTTTTTCAGAAACGCAAATTTACGCCTTTTCGGGCAGGTAAAAAATCAATGCCTTGGGATGTTGCGGATTATTAACAGGGGAAATCGGGTTATTCTAACATCAGACAGGTTTTGAAAACCTGTCTGGTATAGCACACCCACCTTTATTCAAATTTTACCACTTCGTAGGATTTTTCATCAAATGCAATCAGGGAATTAGAAAGATTCTTTTACATTTGCAGTTAAGGAATATCGGAATCACTTGTATAGACATAATATCGACTGTTGGAATAACAAAAATCAGAATCCGCCAATGAAAATATTATTCATCCCCACCCTATTGATTATACTAACAACTGCATGTAACCATAAAAAAGCAGATTTACCAAAGGCTGATGTTCGTCCACCATTCGATACATTAATGATTAACGGCAAGGTTTACGCACTGGATTCCATCAGCGAAAACTATTATAATTCGGTTCATTACAAATACCCATCGGATCAAGACACAATTCCGCTCGATACAAACCGAATAAAACAGACTAAAGAGGGTATCAAAATTCATTTACAAAACAATCAAATCATATTTTTGAAAAATGATTCGACAGAGCAACATTCACCTTTCTATCATGAATATATAAAAACTCTTAGTCATATTCCATATGTCCATGTAAATGCACAATATTCAGAGTACTCTTATGAGTTATTTATAAATCTAAAGAATGGGACGAAAATGGAATTATGGGAACCGCCTTTATTTTCTCCAAGTAAAAAATACTTTGTCTGTGCTTCATCCGACTTAATTGCTTGTTTTGAAGAAAATGGAATCCAACTCTACAAAGAAAAAAATGGAGGTTTTGATAAAGTATTTGAAAAAGAAATCTTAGATTGGGGGCCGGATGAAGTAAAATGGGAAAATGATTCTTGTCTTGTCATCAAACGAGCAAAAGTCGATAAAACTGAGAATTTGCAGTTTGATTATGTGAGATTGAGGTTAAAGATCTGACAAACTGGGATAGATTTGAGGAATTTTCCCGTAAATTTTGCCCCTGGGAAATTCCGAAGTCAAAATAAACCGTCAATTTCCACTCTGGCTGGATTCCGGGTCTCAAAAAACAGTTTTTTTTGAGGCTGGCGCGCGCCAGAGGCAAAAAAAACTCTTTTTTCCGACTTTGGAATTTCCCGGACACGAAAAAAAACGTTTGGGGAGACAACTGAATCAGCCAGGCACGAAAAAAACGAAAAATTCCGACATCCGGATTTGCCAGAGATAAATTTTACTGTTTCGATTTAGCCTAAACCCGTCCCAAGAGGATGATAATGATTGAAATTCTCATTTTTGTTTAACTGATAAAGAAAAAAACTATGATTGAGACATTTAATTATTCATTGTTGCCCAACGACGAATTATACACGTTGACGCAACGGGTTATGACTGCCTGCAACGGATTAAATCTGACAGATGCTTCGCCGGTGAAGCCTTTGATCAATGTAGCAGGACAGGCTTTTGAGAAATTCGACCTTGCTTTTAAGCGGGAAAGTAAAAACAGTGCCACCCCGATTCTTCGGAATCTGGATGAAATCCGGGACGAAGGTTTTCTGGCATTCCGATTCTGTACGGAGGCCTGGAGCCACCGAGCCAACGTTGAAAAACGGGAAGCTGCCCTGAAGATTCTATCCGTGATCCGACGCTATGACTGGAGTGCACACGCGTTGGGCGACAAAGCCGAAACAGCGGCTTTGGCTAATCTGATGAATGATCTCCGCAACAATTATGCTGCCGAAATGACGCTTCTGAATCTTTCGGAATGGTTCGGGGAGATGGAGGCTGCTCAGGTGGCGTATGAAAAGGGAGTTGCCGAAAGCGCTGCCAACGCGCCAACCGACTTGCCAACTCTGACGATTACCCGACCAGATCTGATCAAGGCATTGAAGAATCTCTTCTCTCTGATCTCCCTGCTCGAACCTTCGATGCCGGAATTCACACCTCTTATCGCCACCATCAACAATCTCATCACCCAATCCCTCTCTTCCGCCAAGGCCGCCGCTACCCGTGCTGCCAACCAGAAAGCGGAGGAGGCGAAAAAGAGTGAGGGGCAGTAAATTTATAATCCATTCAGAGGGTGACTTCGGGTCACCCTCTGAATAAAAGCATTCAAACCATGTCAAGAAGCATTCATATCACAATAAAGAATTTTAGAGGGTTAACAAAAAAAGAAATGGACGAACAAATGATCGACCCTAATTCAGATTTAGCCACTTGGGGCCAAAAACTGGGAATAAAAAAATCGGTTATAAAAGCCAGAAAACAAAAAAGACAATTATAATCCTATGCGCTACAAAGAAACTCAGGAAATCAAGTACGTCTGGCTTTGGATCGGACTGCTCGTCGCTTTCCTATTCGTTTTTATTGTCCTTATAGAGTTGGCTACAACTAAGGCATTACGTCCGGAAACCATCGCAATATTCTCATCCCTCTCCGCGCTGATGACCCTCTTCTTCAAAACCATGAAGCTGACGACCATCATTGACGAATTCAACATCTCGTACAAACTCTTTCCGTTTCATCTGACTTTCCGCAAAATCCCGTGGATGCTGATTGAGCGTTGCGAAGTCCGCACCTACAACCCAATGGGTGAATACAGCGGCTGGGGACTCAAATACGGACGCAAAAGCGGCAAGGCCATCAACCTCTCCGGCAACAAAGGTCTGCAACTCTATCTCAAAACGGGAAAGAAAATCCTTATCGGCACGCAACAGCCGGAAAGACTGGAGCAATATCTGAAGATGATGGGGAAAGTTTGAATAAAAAATTGACATTTCATTCAACGATAAATCTCAGGCAACTGTCTGTTATCTTTCAGATTAAAAAACCATTGGAAACTAATCTCATCAATTCATAGAACTAAGAGACTCAACTTCCCGTTCCTTTTTGGAATAATTGTATTAATTTTGACGTGGAAAAATTACCACAATAGATTATTTTCATCAAAACACAATTAGATCAGTAGTTTTACCGTTCTAATATCTCAAAAGTTTATAATAGTTCCTATGAAGAAAATCGTATGTTTACTCTTTGCTCTGATTTGTTTTAATGTCATACAAGCGCAATCCTTAGATCTTTTAAAGAATTTGAACACCGACGATTTGAGTGAGCAACAGGTTCAGGATATTGTCTCTAAAATGCAATCGGAAGGTGTCTCTATGAATCAACTGGACCAATATGCCACTGCTAAAGGTGCATCCAAAGAAGAGATCGCCAAACTCAAAAAAAGAATCGTCAAATACAATGACAAATTAGGCGGAGCAAAAAAACGAATTTCTACATCTGACGAAAACCAAATGCCGGAAGAATTCCGGTTCGATCCTGAAAAAGCAAAATATTACGAAGCTTATTTAGCAAAACAGGATTCCATCAAAGCTGCTAAACCCAAAATCTTCGGAGCCTCTATCTTCAAAGACGTTAATCTATCATTTGAGCCCAACCTGAGATTAGCGACTCCTCAAAACTACATATTAGGTCCTGATGACGAATTACTCATTGATGTCTATGGGGTATCGGAAGTCAGTCATAAAGTAAATGTCAGCCCGGAAGGAAATATCAGAATCCCCAATGTCGGTGTAATCTCTGTTGGAGGATTAACTATTGAAGAGGCTAAGAAAATAATTAAATCACGACTTGCCAGAGTTTATGGAGGAATTTCTGCAGGAAATACATTTGTTAGTATCGCATTAGGAGATATCCGCAGTATCACGGTAAATGTTATTGGTGAAATTGTTTATCCCGGCTCATATACAATACCATCATTAGCTACTGTATTCAATGCTCTTTATCAGTCGGGCGGTCCCAAGGAAAGTGGGTCATTCCGTGACATCCAGGTGATTCGTAACAGTAAAGTGATTGCAACCATTGACTTATATGATTTCCTGGTTTACGGCAAACAAAGTAATCTTCGCCTTCATGATCAGGACGCTATCAAAGTACTCCCTTATCGCAATCGTGTAACAATCACCGGTGAGGTTAAAAATCCGGCTATTTTTGAAATGAAACCCGGAGAAACGCTCAAAGAACTTATCGAATTTGCCGGTGGATTTACAGAAAAAGCTTACCGCGAACGCATTACAGCTAACAGAAACACATTGAAAGAAAAGTCTGTTATTGATATCGCTTATGATGAATTCAAGATATTTAAAACCGAACCCGGAGATGAATACAAGGTAGGTGAGATTTTGAATCGTTACACCAACCGTGTTCAAATAGCCGGAGCTGTTTATCGTCCGGGAGCCTATGCTCTTACCAAAGACATGAATCTTAGAACTCTGCTTGAAAAGGCTGACGGACTGAAAGAAGATGCATTCGTAAATAGTGCCACCATCTTCAGAAAGAATGCAACCGGACTACCCGAAATGACCACTTTCTGTCCTAAAGATATATTAGAAGGAAAAAGTACAATTCTTCTACAAAGAGAAGATAGTATATTCATCTCTTCTGTTCTTGATCTGAAAGAAAAAGAGTTTGTTTATATTTCAGGGGAAGTGATGAACCCTGGAAGATTTCCTTTTGCTGAAGGTATGAGCCTAAAGGATATTATCCTGATGTCAAATGGATTTAAGAATACGGCTAACGTAGGTGAAATTGAAATATATCGCCAAATTACGGATGAAAATATTCTGAATAAAAATATCAACAAAGCGGAATCATTTAAAATCCGGATGGACAAAAACCTGTCACTTGAGCAGACTGCTTCTTTCAAATTAAAAAGAGAAGACCGCGTCATGATTCGTCCAATTTTTGGATTTGAGAATATGAAAGATGTTAAGATCGAGGGTGAAGTCAGATCTGCAGGTAGTTATGTAATAACCTCAAAGAACCAGCGAATTTCAGATCTGATTAAATTAGCCGGAGGTTTAACAAACTACGCTTACCCAGAAGGCGCTTTCTTAATTCGCAAGTTAGAGAGTAATGAATCCCAGAAGAAATTACTGGAAGACATCTCCGGTAGTATATCTTCAAAAGTGATAAAAAAAGGAAATGAAATTGACAGCCTAAGAGTTAAGAAAGAAATTCTCAATGAAACTCAAACCGTTGCGATTAACCTTGAAAAGATATTGAAAAAACCGGGTTCGGACTACGATCTTAAACTTGAAGCCGGTGATGTATTATCTATTCCTAAATCCCTTGAAACAGTCACAATAAACGGAGAAGTGCTGCGTCCAAATACCGTTCGTTATCAAAAAGGAAAATCTTTTGGCTTTTATGTCAACAATGCAGGTGGGTATAGTACAAATGCTAAAACGAGTAAATCTTACATTATACATGCCAATGGTTCAGTAGAGGTTACGACCTGCTTTTTAGGACTTAAATTTTACCCGAAAGTAAAACCGGGATCACGCATTATTGTACCAGAGAAACCAGTTAGAAAATCAATGACTACTGCAGAGACAGTTGCTATTTCAACAAGTTTGGTTTCTGTATTAGCTATATTATTAAGCGTAATAAAATCGTTTTAAACGCCTCTAAAAGATTAATACAAAAGAGATACTGGAATATATGGAAGAAAATATTATAAACGAAGACGGCGAAATATCCATTAAGGATTTAATCAAACACTTTAAAGACGTAAAAAGGTTGATTCGAAAGAAATCAATCACAATTTCAATAATAATAGCGCTGTCTGCAGCAATTGGACTTACAATCTCTTTAACCACTAAGCCCAAATACACAGCTTCTCTCTCTTTTGCAGTTGAAGATGATGAAAAAGCAAGTGGAATATCAAATCTGGCCAGTCAGTTTGGATTCTCATTAGGAGGTTCTTCAAGTGGAGCCTTTGGAGGAGATAATCTTTTTGAACTATTTACCTCTCATTACCTCATTGAAAAAACACTTTTATCTCCAATTACGATTGACAACCAAAAAACCAATCTTCTCAATCTATATATTAAGACGTATGAGTTGGATGAAAAATGGAAAAAAAGCAAATTCAAAGAGATAAGAGAATTAAACTTTCCAATTGATCAAAAACAGGAAACGTTTAGCAGACCTCAGGATAGCATTATCAAATTAATCTACGGACAGATCTTAAAAAAGCCATTGCTAACTGTTAGTAGAAGAAGTAAAAAGCTAAGCATCGGAGATATTTCTTTTGTTTCTGAGAATGAAGCTTTATCAAAATATTTCGTAGAGAACTTAACTCAAGTAACAACACAATTTTACGTTGATACAAAAACAAAAATTACCCGTCAAAACTACGAAACGTTAAAGCACCAAACTGATTCTATCAAAGCTGAACTTGACAGAGCCGTTTCTCAACGAGCATTTATGGCAGACAATCTACTTAATGCAGTTAAGCCTTCTGCAGGCATAGGTCTTGCAAAAAAACAAACAGATATACAGGTTTCCGCTAATGCTTATATTGAAATGAAGAAAAACCTGGAAATGCTAAAAATCAGCTTAGGAAGAGAAACCCCTCTCATACAAATAATTGATGCCCCTATTTTCCCATTAGAAAAAATACGAATTGGTAAAATAAAAGGCACTGCAATAGGGTTTACAGTTGGGTGTTTCATCTCATTTATATATATAATAGGACTCTTAATAATAGAAAAGTTACGTAGTCAAATAGTATAAGCTATTCTGCTACAAATAAGCTACCCTATAAGTCGCCTTCTTTCTATATTGTTTTAGAATGAATCGATTTATAGGGTAGCTTTTATTCAAACTTTTAATAAAACAGCAATGTTGTATCTTATAAACCGACTATCCCTTTGCAGCATATTATAACTTAGCAAACATACTCTTCAAATTTTTAGAGATTTGTTAGCTGACAGATGTGAAATCTTTTATATTTGCAATATTAAAGTCTGGATTATGAAGAAACAACATTTTCTCTTTCTTCTTTTTACTGTTTGTCTACCATTTACCCAAGCACAAGTAAGTGATTCAAACAATTTCCCAAAGCTTACCACAAGTAAATCGTCAGATAACTGGTTCATCGGGGCTGGGATTGGAGCTGGGATCAGTAACCACTCCCTTGAAAAAGGATTCGGTAGCTCGGGTAACTCTTCTATAAAACTTGCCCCCCCGGTAATAAATATCTTTGGAGGAAAATGGCTGACACCAGGAGTGGGTCTGCGACTAGAAACCGGAATATGGGATATCAATACATGGATTCCTCACACCACTATTTCTGGAAGTATTATTCCTCCCGGAATAATATCGGTAAACACGACTACCACAAAAATCAAACAGGATATTCTTGGATTTGACTTACACGGAGAAGCACTTTTTAATTTGAATAATCTCATAGCCGGATACAATCCTGAAAGAAAAAATTCATTCTCGATTTATCTAGGACCTGGATTTACAGCCATGAAGATCAAAGATTCATCTGAAGTGTATAAAAACCTCATCGTTAATTCGGGATTGATTTTCGAGCATAAATTCAACAGTTCACTCGCATTCTTTGCAGATGTCAAAGAATCAATAATTCCGTTGTATTTCAAATTCAATTCCAGTTTCAATTCGTCAAATATCAAATATGAAGGCTTTGCATCGTTGACCCTCGGTGTAACTTATACATTTCCAGGAACATACCGAGGTTTCCGTACTGCATTTTTACAGGAAGAGAAGGATAAACTCAACAAAAAAATCAACGAACTAACCGATGACAAGAGCAAACTCAATGCTGAAAATGAAAAACTCGTAAAAGCCTATGATGAACTGAAATCAGACTATGAGAAAGCGGCTCAGAGCGCCACTGAGCTCAAGCAGTTGATCAAAAAATATGACTTACCGGAGCGTAGTAAAATTTTACTTTGTGACTTCGTAAGTTTTGACATAGACAAGAGCGTGTATCAACCCAATGAAGAAGATAATATCCGTAAAGCGGCTGATGAGTTTGCCAAAAGTAAAGACTGTGTTATTGAGATCTACGGGTATGCAGATCCAAGCACGGGAACCCGCTCTTACAACCTCAACTTAAGTAAACGAAGAGCCGAATATGTAGCAAACATATTGAAAACGAAATATAATATTCCGGCAAACAGAATTGTGATCAAACATTTTGGTGGCAATCAGGCTCCGATCGAAAATCGTGCTACGAATAAGATTGCCTTGTTCTTCTTATCTAAATCACCATCGACAGACACTCTGGCAGAGTCGACAACAGAGCCAAAGACTGAAGCTGCAACCAACAACCAGGAAACCGCCAAACCGAAAATTGAAGCAGAACAGCCTACTCAAGCAAATTCGACTGATACCATTGCAACAGAAGTCATGCAACCCGGTTCCAGACTGACGTTACTGGCATTAAAATATTATGACGATAAGATTTTCTGGGTCTATATCTACGAATATAATAAGAAGAAAATCCGAAATCCGAATACTGTTCCTGTAGGAACCGTGATTGATATTCCTTCTAAAGAGAAATACGGAATTGATTCCTCCAATCCCGAGTCAATCGCTAAAGCCAAAAGGCTATTCGGAAAAATAATGTATTAACCAAAAAGACCCGCTGTCAAATGATTCTGACAGCGGGTCTTTTTTATTATCGAAGAAAGGCTTCTGCCTTTTCTATCGCTTCCGGTTTTCCCACATCGAGCAAATAACAATCGTTCTGCAAATAAGCCTGTAATTTGGCTTTCTCGGCAATAGAAAGATAATAGTCAATAATAGAGAACTTTCCCTCCCATTTATCCATATCGTTCAATACTGAAGGCGAAAGAATATGAATTCCTCCAAAGGAATATTTCCGGTAATCAGCCGGATTAAAGCCCGCAATAGGTGATTTCACCTCGCCGGTGACACTGTTGGTCCAGCCTTTCATCATTCCGGCATCATCGAACAACAATGAGCGGTCAGCATCGACCTCTTTTACCAAAAGCGTTGCATCGGATTCTGAGTCAAGATGGTACTGATACATCCTTGCCAAATCCACATCGGAAAGAATATCGACATTATGTACCAGAAAAGGCTTTCCGTCATCGAAAAACCAGGAGGCTTTTTTGATGCCCCCACCGGTTTCAAGGAGCAAGTCCTGTTCGTCCGAAATCTCGACACGAATACCAAAACGGTCGTTTTCATCTAAAAAACGAATTACCTGATTGGCAAAATGATGAACATTGACAATGATTTCATCAAATCCAGCTGCTTTGAGCTTTTCAATAGAGATTTGGAGCAGCGGTTTACCATTGACCGGAATCAAGGCCTTTGGCATCGAGTGTGTAAAAGGCTTCATGCGGGTACCGAGTCCCGCGGCAAATATGAGGGCTTTCATAATTCAAAGTGACCTCCCCAAACCCCTCCGAAGGAGGGGAGAAAGACGCAATCGCAGTTTCTTCCTACCTTCCCTAGCGAGAATTGGAGTGAGATCGTTATGTTTAGTTTAGTTCTTTCAATAGGTTAGTCAGGTAAGGATATTCCTTGAAACCCTCCTCACCCAGCAGCGAATTAATATTGCGGATGGCTTTCGGAATCATGTCGATGAAATATTGCTTCTTCTCAATCAAGCCACGGAAGCCACCGGCACCCAACACCTGCAACAGGCGAAACAGGGCAAAGTGTCTCAATCGCTCACGGAAAGCAGCATCATCCACCGGACGATATTTGCGTAAAGAAGTCAGATAAGAATCAATCAGCAAATCAGTCATTTCAGCTGAATAGTGAGCCTCAACCTGCCAAATAAATGACGCCACATCGTAATAGACCTGTCCACGGCGACCGCCTTGAAAATCGATAAACCACGGTTTTCCGTCTTTAACAATCACATTGCGCGATTGGAAATCACGATACAGGAAAACATCGTTTTCTTCAGCTTCAAGCAGATCCGCCATGATTTCGAACTCATCTTCCAGGGCATTTTCACTAAATGCGACACCGTAAGGGCGCAGGAAACAATATTTGAAATAATTCAAATCCCAGAAGATGCAACGACGGTCAAACTCCGCCCGGGGAAAACAAACTGAATAATCGAGTCCTTCGGCTCCTTTCACCTGAACATCTGCAAGAGCAGCCATTGTTTTGCAGAGAATATCTTTTTCATTTGCCGAATAATGATTTGTATCACGACCTTTAGCGACGTAATCAAACAAGGCAAGGTCACCTAAATCTTGCTGAATGTAGTGCATCTGGTCTTCCGACACAGCATACAATTGAGGTATAGGCAGCCCTTTCCCATTGAAATGCTGAGCCAGATAAATAAAGGCTTCGTTTTCTGCACTCGATTCGCCACGGGTACCAATGCAAGAATTGTGCTCTCCAATCAGACGAATATAGAAGCGATTCGAACCAGAACCGGGTATTGCTTCAGTTGTTTTTAGTGGTTCGCCAAAGTAATCTTCAAATAGTTTTTTCAACGTCTCCATTCTGTTTTATTTTTTGCACACAGATGACTCAGATGCTTCGCAACACGGATTCTCACAGATTACCAGTGTCAATCGATTTAAATCAGTGTCATCTGTGTACTATTTCTTAAATCTTTTTCTTTCCAAAATCCTTATCCACTTTAACCACAGCCACCCCAATAAAGGTGAACACAGTACAAAACATTACCCAAAGGAAGAAATGAGGATAACCCAACCATTTCTGCACTTTTCCGGCGACCATAGTCGGCAGCATCATACCCAATGCCATAATTCCGGTACAAATGGCGTAATGCGCCGTTTTGTATTTACCTTCGGAAAAATACATCAGATAAACCATAAACGCGACAAATCCGAATCCGTATCCGAATTGCTCAATAGCCACACAAGTCGAAACCGCCCACAGACTGGTTGGATAAAACTGCGATAGATAGACATAGGTCAGATGCGGAACGTTGATCATCAATCCCATTGGCCACAACCAATATTTCAGTCCGTTTCGGGATATAAAAACACCGCCGAGAATCCCGCCTAAAAGCAGAAAAACAACAGATACGACTCCATACAGGAAGCCAACCTCTTCCGTACTCAGACCAAGTCCGCCTGCCGATCTCTGGTCCAGCATAAACAGCTTACTGATCACCGTGATCTGAGCTTCTCCGAAACGGTAAAACAAAATAAACAGCAGAGTTCCCCATACTTGTTTTTTCTGGAAAAAACTAACGAATGTTCCTCCGAACTCTCTCAGGATATGGCTTACCGAATTTGCCTCAAGAGAGTGATCGCCGTCCGGTCTTGGCAAGGAAAACTTATGCAAAGCCAGCAGCAGTATAAAAAGTGCGGTAAAAATACCATACACAATCATCCACGCCACTTTGAGATTTTGTGTCATTTGCTCAATGTATCCGGCCAACATCACCAACAATCCCTGTCCGGTGATCATCGCAATGCGGTAAGAGGTATTTCGAATGCCCATAAAAGCGGCCTGATTATGCGCCGGAAGCGCCAGCATATAAAAGCCATCACAGGCGATGTCATGTGTGGCCGAAGAAAAGGCCACCAAAAACAGGAAGGCAAAAGTCAATTGCACCCAATGTGTAGCATGTAAAGAGAAGGCAACTCCGGCCAATCCTACGCCAAGCACAAGCTGCATCAGAACAATCCACCAGCGCTTGGTTTTGAATATTTCCACAAAAGGACTCCACAAAGGTTTGATCACCCAGGGTAGATTGAGCCAACCGGTGTACATTGCGATTGTATCGTTGGCGAGTCCCAGACGTTTGTACATGATTCCGGCTACGACCATTACCGCCACATAAGGCAACCCTTCGGCAAAGTAGAGCGAAGGAATCCAACTCCACGGATTTTTAGATTTTTGTTCCATTTCTTGTTTTAATGGCACACAGATGACACAGATGCAGGCAACACAGATTTACACGGATTTTCTTATCTGTGAAAACCGATTTAAATCTGTGTCATCTGTGTGCTTTGTATTCAATATTTTTTTTCCAAAGTCACATCTCGGTAATAGTGCAATAAAATATCACGGTACGAATAACCCTTATCCCCCATCACGGCAGCTCCAATCTGGCAAAGGCCTACGCCATGCCCCCACCCTGCTCCGGTGAGGGTAAAAGTGGCTGGAATATTGTTTTCGCCCATCACTTTATCCACAACAAATGCGGAACTGTATAAGTGAGACTCAGAAAGTGATTTGCGAATGAGTAATTCTTTGCCGATTACTAATGTCTTTTTCATACCGACAATGCGTAGTTTTATTAATCGGCCTGAAACGCCCCGCTCCATCGGTTGCAAATCTATAATTTCTCCGAAATCAATACCCGTGCGACGACGAATCAAATCGGATATTTCTGCTTGGCTATAGGTCACTTTCCAACGGTAAAAATCAGCAGTCTCCTGGTCATAGTTATTTAGCACCTGGCTCAGTACATTTGCATCTTCAGTGTTACAGAAAGCTTCGGGAGAAGTTCGAATCCATTTCTCCGCCTCAGCTTCGATAGTCAGGTCGGGTGTTTCAGAGATGGAATTTTCGGCACGGTCAAACACCTTTTGCAGATAGGGATGTGAAGCCGGTTCCCAGCAATTATCAAATTTCTCAAGTACTCCGCCGCAACATTTCGAGAAACGTGCATCGCAAATATTTTCATCATACATCAAAAGTTCTCCACGTGTTGCCTCCACGGCCTCCACTACCTTTTCAGTCGAAGCACGGGTAATGCCCTGATAGCGTTGGCAATGGTCGTCGGCACAGACATCGTACAGCAGATGATCCTCGCGGTCCCACCACTTGATCCATTCGGTTTCTGTCTGCGTATCCGAAACATACGTGACTGATTTTGCCGCCAGATCATTCTTCTTAGCCAATTGCGACAGCAGCCAACTACGCGAAATGACGGCATGAGCCTTCAACAATTCAGGTGAACTGGTCGCACTCATTTCCGACGAAATCACGCTTTTCAGGTATTCTTCTACCGGAATCAGGTTGACCGCCGTAATTTTATGATTTTCCTGAATCAGTTTTAGTGAGCCAAGAAACGATTGCACTTCCTTCCGTTCCCAATGGAAACCGATACCAATCACCACCTCTTTTAGCGTAAAAGAAGCATCATCGGAAGCGGGCTGAAAAGCCACTTCATCGTAAAATTTACCATTGAAAATGATTTTGGCATCAATCAAATAGGCAGTATAATCACCGGGATGAAGCTCTTCAGCTCCATTCAGCAGGTATTTTCCCTGAAAAGAAAACGGAATCTCAAGGTCGGATACAATTCCGACGGAAAGTATGGGTTCTTGCATGGATTAATGTTATATCGGCAATGGGCAAAACGGATAGTAAATTCACATTTCCATAATCCATCTATTGCTTATACCTAATTTAGGATGCAAAGATAGCTAAACAAGGGGTGATTTTAAGATTAAAAACAGGAAGTTGAAGGAATAATGCGGCTCTAAATAATTGGAATGTAATTTTCAACCATCGAATGGCAGTCTGTAAATTCTGAGAGATAAACTTTGCGGTTAAAAACCATCTTATAAAATTATAGAGCCATTTTCTGTCGTTTGAAGGGCCTCTATAATTTTCCAGACTCAAAATATACCGTCAGAAAGTCGCCTATAAAATTACAGGAGCATTTCCAACGGAATTATTTAAGCCTATAAAATTATAGCGTTAAATTCAACGGTCAATTTTAACGCTATAATTTTATAGGACAAATTTCAATCGCCGAAATCCGGTCTATAATTTTATAGGATGATTTTCGACGGTCAAAAATCACTTTCTAAAGGATAAAAACCTGTTTCAACCCAGTCATTTCACTAAAATCATTTGCTGCTAATGATTTAGAAGCCAAATAATACTTCACAATCCGATTCATTTCCAAATTAAAACCATCAAATTTGATTTCCGAAAATAATCCTTACCTTTGCAACCGCTTTGGTTCCGAAGCCGCATTCGCGGTCGAGGATGAAAAGGGAATCAGGTGAGAATCCTGAACAGTCCCGCTGCTGTAAGCTTCACCAAACGTTTGGGCAAAACTTTCGCCACTGTCATGCGACGGGAAGGCCGCCCCAAACGGAAGTAAGTCAGAAGACCTGCCACGGCAACGTTAGTTCAAAAGCTTTCGAGGATAAAGCTGAGAAACATCTGCAAACTGATTTACCTCTTTTGCCCTTGTTGCAATCATTTATTCCGAAAGCTGTCATTGTGACTAGTCATTACTTGTTACCAAAACACAGCTATTTTGAATCAGAAACGCCCATATTACATTTCATGCCGCAACCTGACACTTGCGTTGTTTAGCGTCATCCCTTTTTCTGCCTTTTGTGCGACAGAAAAGGATTCCGTGAAGACTCAGGTTAAGTTGCAGGAGGTACTTGTAAATGGGCACAATTCGCAGGTTGTCAGAGCTGCCATGCCTGTGCAGGTATTTGCTAAGGAAGATATCAACCGACTCAATGCTGCTTCCGTTTCAGACGTGGCCAAGCATTTTGCCGGAGTGACCGTGAAAGATTACGGCGGCATCGGCGGATTGAAAACGGTTTCATTGCGGGGACTCGGGGCGCAACATACAGGGGTAAGCTACGACGGAATTATGCTGAGCGATATTCAATCAGGACAGATTGACCTGAGCCGCTTTTCACTGGATAACATCTCTGATATTTCTTTGAATAACGGTCAGCCCAACGATATTTTCCAGACTGCACGCATGTTTGCTTCAGCCGGAGTGCTTTGCCTCAATACGAAATTGCCGGAGTATGATGGTAAGAATCAACTGAAAGGAAATGCAACTGTAAAAACGGGGTCGTTCGGGTTATTTAATCCGTCATTGTTCATGAATCGGACATTTGGTAAGAAATGGGCGATGAATGTATCGGCTGATGGAATTTTAGCGGATGGGAAATACAAGTTTATCCAATATTACGGTTCCAGTTCCAATGTTGGCGAAATTCTTTCCCGTAAAAACAGTGATGTCAAAAGTATCAGAACAGAACTCAATACACGTTTTGCTCTACACTCCAACGAAAACATTTTACTAAAGCTCAATTATTACAATTCAGAAAGAGGATTGCCCGGCCCTGTTGTATTTTATAATTCATATAGTGCCAAAAGACTTTCCGAAAATAATTTCATCTCACAACTTCATTACGAAAACAGGGAATCGAATAAAATACAATACCAGGCATCGGCCAAATACAATCGTAACTTTAATTCCTTCCTGGATAAAGATTCAACGTATAAAGATCCGGGGGTACATGCAGGAGAACGGCATGAAAAATATACTCAGAACGAGATATATCTGACCTCAACTGTAAAATACATCTATAATGATAATTTAGCTTCAGCTCTTGCTGTTGACTGGTGGTATAATAACCTCTTCAAATATGCCAGCAATCCTTTTGCTAAGTTTAATTACCCAACCAGACATAACGGACAGGCTAACTTTTCGACTAAATACGTTACGGAATTCTGGAGTATTAACGGGAATCTTCTTTATACTTTAACCCGTGAGCAGGTTAAAACCGGCGTAGCGGCTAAAAATCAAAACAAATTAAGTCCTACTATCGGGCTTTCATACAAACCATTTAAAAGCAAAGAGTTCAGAATCAGATCATATTACAAGGAGGAGTTTAGAGTCCCTACATTTAATGACCTCTATTATCAGGACTTTGGAAATACATCTTTACGGCCGGAACAAACCCGACAGTACGATGCTGGAGTTACCTTCTCTTCAAACACATTGTTAAGGGAATCTGAGTTGTCCATCACATCAGACTTTTATTACAATAATATCACTGACAAAATCATTGCCATCCCCAAAGATCTGTTTCACTGGACAATGATCAATAAAGGAAAAGTTGATATCCTTGGCTGTGACGTAACGCTAGATTTCAGGAAAAAGGTTAGTCAGAAGCAAGTATACATCATCTTTAAGGGGAATTATACCTTTCAGGATATAAAAGATGTGACTCCACGGAGCTCAACGTATGGCAAACAGCTGATATACTCGCCCAAACATACCGGAGGTTGCTCGCTAGCGTTGTCCGGACCGGGATATGAAGCAGGTTATAATCTCTGTGTTGTAAGTAGTCGCCAAACTGACAACTATCCGTTTAACTCACTGAAAGGATATCAGGATCATTCCCTTTTTGCCCAAAAGAAATTCAACAAACTGAATATAAAATGTGAAGTAAATAATCTGTTAAACAAGCAATTTGAAGTAGTGCAATACTACCCAATGCCAAGACGAAATTACAGATTATTGCTCTCGTATTCTTTTTAAACTTCAAACACAAATCAAAAACAAGTTATGAAAAAACAAAAACTCTCATTGTTTTTATCGTTAATCGCTTTGAGCAGCATGGTTTTCACTTCATGTGAAAAGACAGACGATGCGGCATATACATTATCCAATGTTGAAAGCACTTCTACTATTAAGTCAATTTCTTCTATTTCGAATGGAGTCATGGTACTTAATAGTGGAAAGATGAATGGAAACAATGCTTCACTTACATTTTGCAATCTGACTACTAAAACCTCTTATAATGATTTCTTTAGTGGAATAAACGACCGGGGATTGGGTGATACCGGACAGGATATGATTCAGTATGGATCCAAAATTTATGTAGGTGTTTCAACATCGAGCCTTGTTGAAGTTCTAAATGCAACAACCGGAAAGTCAATCAAATCTATTTCTTTTGTCAATGACGCTAATGCGCCAAGGAAAGTAAGAAGTCTTGCTGCATATAACGGTAAAATTTATCTGTCACTTTATGACGGACATGTTGCACGCATTGACACAACATCTCTGAGTGTAGAGAAAATGATTGAAGTTGGATCAAGTCCCGAACAAATTATTGCAGCTAACAATAAGCTTTATGTGGTGAACTCGATGCCTGATAGTACTATATCAGTAATTGATCCGGTAACATTTACAGAAACTAAAAAAATCACTGTAGCATATAATCCAACGATGATTCAGGCTGACAGCTATGGCGATCTCTATGTCGTATCAATGGGAAATTACTATGATGTGCCAATTACATTACAAAGAGTAGCAACAATCACAGACAAAGTAACTACTATTTCCGGAGTAACCCCATTCAATATCAAACTGGATGGAGATAATCTATACATGTATTCCTACGAATACGACAGCAATTGGAGCATTGTAAATAAGAAGTACATGATTTACAACGTAAAAAGTGAATCGTTCAGTAACAGCAGTTTTATCAATACTGCAGACATAACAGGTGTTCCATATAGTTTGGATATCAATCCGACAACGAAAGAAATTTTCATTGGGGAAACAGATTATATCAATCCAGGTAAAATGTATTGCTTTGACGCAAACGGTAAACTGAAATACACATTCTCAACCGGAGTAAATCCGATGAAGACCCTGTTTATCAAGTAATAAATAAGATAAGTCCTTTTTCTGCCATAAACCAACCGGCAAACCCGAACCGATGCTGAAATAGCACCGGATTCGGGCAGCCGGTTAAGTTGTTTAAAGTCATGACACAGATGAAACTCCGCCCCCTCATGTTAGCCGGAACCGGCAGCGACGTTGGTAAAAGCGTGATAGCCGCAGCATTCTGCCGCATCTTCAAACAAGACGGATACACGCCCGCCCCCTTCAAAGCACAAAACATGGCGTTGAACTCCTTTGCCACGCCCGAAGGTCTCGAAATCGGTCGTGCCCAGGCAGTACAGGCTGAAGCGGCTGGCGTGCCTTGTCACACCGACATGAATCCGTTACTATTAAAGCCCGTAGCCGACAGTGTGGCGCAGGTAGTGCTGCACGGCAAAGCCATCGGCAACCAACAGGCGGTGGACTATTTCAAAGCCGACAACAAAGCCAGACTACGGGTAGAGGTCAACGCAGCCTTCGACCGTCTGACAACGAGGTTTCATCCCATCGTGATGGAAGGTGCGGGCAGTATCTCGGAGATTAACCTGCGCAACCTCGACCTGGTAAACATGCCAATGGCGATGCATGCCGGAGCATCTGTGATTCTGGTCGCAGATATTGACCGCGGCGGGGTGTTTGCATCGGTGTATGGCACCATCATGCTATTAACAGAGGAAGAACGCATGCATGTCAAAGGCATTCTGATCAATAAATTCCGCGGGGATATCCGCCTCTTTGAATCGGGAATCACGATGATTGAGGAACTTTGCGGCATACCTGTGGTGGGAGTTGTCCCTTACTACAAAGACATCTACATCGAAGAGGAAGATTCGGTGATGCTGCAAACCAAACAGCGGGAAGCGATGCACGGAAAGGTGAACGTCGCCGTGGTTTTGTTGCAACACCTCTCCAACTTTACCGACTTCAACGCACTGGAACGCGACCCGCGTGTGCATCTCTTTTATACAAACAATCCCAAAGAGCTTTCGAAAGCAGATATCATCATTCTGCCGGGCTCGAAAAGCACCATCCACGACCTCGCAGTACTGCGTAATGAAGGTCTGGCCAAAGCCATCGTGACCGAAGCGAAGAATGGCAAAACCATTCTCGGAATTTGTGGAGGTTACCAGATGATGGGCGAATCCATCGAAGACCCGCTCGGCGTAGAAAGCAACATGCGACGCATCCCGGGATTGGGGCTACTGCCTATTGCAACCACGATGGACGGCGATAAGATTACCCGTCAATCCAAATTCTATTTCGGAGAAAGCAAAGAGTTGTGCGAGGGTTATGAAATCCATAACGGTCGCTCAACGCTTACCGAACCGGATGCCGAAACCATTAACCGTTTCGAAAACGGAGAACCGGAAGGTTGCCGAAAAGGCAATTGCCAAGGGACTTATCTGCACGGTATTCTCGATAACCGCGAGTTTACCGATGCATTGATAGCGCCGTGGCTCTCGGAAAAAGAGCAGGAGACGGAATTTGACTATAAAGCTTTCAAGGAAAAGCAATACGACAAGCTGGCCGACCATGTGCGCAAGCATGTGAATATGGAGCTGGTGTATGAGATGATGAAATAGTTCTATTTTTAACGCTGACAGGTACAAGCACGCTGTCAGGTTGGATCAAATGTTAGTGATGTCATCCCGCACTTGATGCGGGATCTCTCAATCTGACAACATTTCAGGTTATACTTATCTGCAATTTGAGATCCCGTGTCAAGCACGGGATGACAATGCGAATTTTCGCTCACTCTTTAGCGATATAAAACACAGATATTTGCCTTGAACACTTAATTTTGAACCTTGATATATAAGGAGTCAATCAACAACACAATCGACACTATGATCTACG
This sequence comes from Parabacteroides sp. FAFU027, assembly GCF_022808675.1. NCBI lineage: Bacteria > Pseudomonadati > Bacteroidota > Bacteroidia > Bacteroidales > Tannerellaceae > Parabacteroides > Parabacteroides sp. FAFU027. The sequence goes on along the minus strand of NZ_JAKZKV010000010.1, from coordinate 97,103 downwards.
GACACGGAGACGACAATTACACATCAAATGAGGAGATAATCTCCAATTTCAGTTCCAACGTATGGTTTGGAGCAGATATGACAGAGCTGTACGAGCATCTGTCAAAGGCATTACCTACCACCGTCAGCTATCCTGAGCCTAATGCAGACTCGCTGGTGAAAGCGTTAAGCAAAAAACTCAACGTTGCGGCAAACCGGTTATTGGTGACCAACGGATCGACCGAAGCTTTTTATCTGATAGCACAGGCTTTCCGTTCGCATAATTCACTGATAGCCACACCTTCATTTTCGGAGTATGAAGATGCTTGCCGCATCCACTCGCACAGGCTTTATTTCACCTCCAGGCAAGACATTCAGGACGCATTGAGGCGATTCCAACCCGACTTGATGTGGCTATGTTTGCCTAATAATCCTGACGGGTACTTCTATTCGAAAAATAACATCTTAGACTGGGTAAATAAATATCCCAAAACCACCTTTGTCATTGATCAGGCTTATGCCAATTTCACATTGCAACGTACTCTTGCTCCTACAGCGGTCCATCAACACGATAATCTGATCCTTGTCCACTCATTGACTAAAAGCTATAAAATACCGGGGCTACGATTAGGTTATATGATCGGTTCTAAACGGCTCATTGATAAATTCACTTCTCTGAGAATGCCCTGGAGCGTCAATACCCTGGCTATCGAAGCTGGAAAGTTCATATTAGAACATGACGAAAAAAATATGCCAACAGCCCAATGGCTCGTTGATTCAAGAAACCTACAGAACCAGCTTTGTGAAATCGGGCAACTTGAAGTGCATGCTTCTATTACTCCGTTCTTTTTAGTCGGACTACGGCATGGGAAAGCCGCCGACCTGAAGAAATACCTCCTGGGTAAAGGCATACTGGTGCGTGACGCCACCAACTTCCGCGGTCTGGAGGGTGAATACATCCGTCTCTGCACCCAGACGCCCGAAGAAAACGAAACATTGATCCAATACATCAAAGCGTGGTACTCTCAACCGAACTGATTCTGCCCTTGCTGGCGGGAATTGTACTCGATGCCCTGATAGGCGACCCCGAGCACTGGCCACATCCGGTCATTGCTTTCGGGAAAGTGATCTCGTGGGGAGAAAAGTTTCTCAACAACGGCAAAAAACGATTTCTCAAAGGCGCAATCCTGACACTGCTTTGCGTGGGAAGCGTATTTGCCGGAAGTTATGCATTGTTACAGGGAATAGGGAACCTCAACCATACTGTTTATCTGATTGCAAACGCCATCATCGTCTTCTTCTGCCTCGCAGCACACACCTTAATCAAAGAGGTACGCAACGTCAACCGCGCATTGGCACAAAGTCTGGAGCAGGGACGCACACAGGTGGCACGGATAGTGGGGCGCAACACCTCAAACCTCAACGCCCACCAAATCCGGACCGCCGCCCTCGAAACATTGGCCGAAAACCTCAGCGATGGCGTGATTGCACCGCTGTTTTGGTTTGCGCTACTGGGAGCACCGGGCATGCTCGCCTACAAGATGGTGAACACGCTCGATTCGATGATTGGTTACAAGAACGAGCGATACCAGCTTTTCGGGAGATTCGCCGCTAAACTGGACGATGCCGCCAATTGGATTCCCGCAAGATTGACCGGCTGGATCATGTTGATGGTTTCGGGAAAATGGAAAGGATTTACCTTTGTGCAGAAATACGGGCGATGCCACAGCAGTCCCAATTCAGGCTACCCGGAAGCGGCGCTGGCAGCCATTCTCGATTGTCGTTTCGGCGGGCCGAATGTCTATTTCGGCAAAATCGTGGAGAAACCCTACATCGGCACCACGGCACGGGAACTGACCTACGATGATTTTGCCAAAGCGATTAAGGTAAATGTGTGGACGCAGGTTGCATTCGTGGGGATGGTGATGGCGGTGATGTTGTTGGCACACGGATAACGATGTAGAAACGTGATGCATCACTTCTTCCAGAATCAATTAAAAGTGACATATACGAATAAAGTGTAAGTGTAAAAAAGAAAAGTCATGAAATATACAGAGTTTCTATCCGATTGCTTTGATGAATTGACAAAGAAGCAAGATGAGTTCAAAAAAAGATTTGATTTGAATTCATACTCAAATTGGTTTTATGACCAAGCGAGTGGCCTCTTGACATTTTCAACTGAAACAACCGAAATAAACTTCAGATATATCGCTGTCGGAACATTCTCTACAAAATCAAATACATGGAAATGGTCATGGGATAATGATAACACATTACCTAAAGTAAAGAAGAAAATGGAACTTGTACTCGAATTTGGCAAACAACATGGTTTTGAAAAACTTACAACTGGGCTCATTGACAGCGAAGAGAATGAAGGCTGGGAGTTTACGGCAATTGCATGCAAATTGCTTAATGGTATAGGAGCATATAGACCTGTCAGTAATAACCTACAGATTTTTATGGTTATTTCTGAACTTGTTGACAATCTTCAAGCTAAGGAAGAAAAAGACAAGTATGTTGATTGTGAAAATCATGAACGAAAAAGGAGAGCATTCGTTTGCAAGCATTTGAATAAAAGAAAGAAAACTGGATTCCATGAATCATTTGAAACTCTCGAAAACATGGAATTTGAATACGAAGATGATGATTTTCAAGCTTGGTGTGATGCTTGTGAGAAAGTTAGACTAAAGAACGATGGCTGGAATGCTAAAGCCATGAAATTTGCAGGGATAAAAATCGTTTGTGAGAAGTGCTATTTTGAGATTAAAGAAGCAAATAGATAAACACTCGCCTCAATTGACTTAAAGCATTGCTTCCCTACAGATGGTAAAACAATTTTCATTTTCCTAAATATGAAAACAAAACACATATTCCCCCTCCTTCTCGCCCTATTGATTGCAACATTTACCTCCTGCAACCCGGCGAAAACAAATAAAACGGCTGATAAAAGCGAAAAAACGCGCACTCACCTGCGCTATGCCCGCGGTTTCACGGTGCAATATTTCGATAACTATACCGAGGTGAAGGTGCGCAACCCGTGGGATACCACGAAAATCCTCCAAACCTACATTCTGGTGGACAGGGATGCAGAGAAACCCGCCCATCTGCCCGAAGGCGTGGTGGTAAAGACCCCGATCCAGACCATAGCTGTATGTACCGCCGTGCATGCGGGCATTCTTAAGCAACTGGGCAAGGTGGATAACATCGTGGCAGTGTGCGAACCGGAATTTATCGACCTGCAAGAGATCAAAGACGGTCTTGCTAAAGGAAGTATCATTAACCTCGGACTGGCTACGGCCATTGACCTGGAACAATTGATCGCGGCATCGCCCGAAGCGCTGATTGTTTCACCGTTTGAAAACAGCAGCTACGGACGGTTTGAGAAGACGGGCGTGCCGGTGGTGATTGATGCGTCATATATGGAGGAATCGCCGCTCGGTCGCGCGGAATGGATTAAGTTTGAAGCCCTTTTCACCGGTGAAGAGAAGCGTGCGGAAGAGATTTTCTCCAAAATAGAGGCCAAATACAACAAACTTGCGGCGTTGGCCCGACAGGAAAAAGACAAACCGACGGTATTCACCGAAAAGAAATACGGTCAGGTGTGGTATGTACCGGGAGGAAACAGCTACATGGGACGCTTCCTTGCGGATGCAGGGGCTGATTACCTCTGGGCGGATTCTCGTAACGCGGGTTCGACACCCCTCTCCTTCGAAACAGTCTATGCCAAAGCGGAAAAAGCGCAATACTGGCTCATCAAATACAACGATGCGAAGGGTGAACTCACCTACCCGCTCCTGCAAAAGGATTACGAACTGTACAAACAGTTTGATGCATTCAGAAATAAAAATGTCTTTGCCTGCAACAGTGCCAAAACACCTTTCTACGAAGAGGGACCGATGGAACCGGACGTGATACTGGCAGATCTGGTGAAGATATTCCACCCGGAACTGTTGCCGGATTACCAACCGAAATATTATTTCAAAATAAAATAACGATTATCCCAAAACCTCCAAGGTTTTAAAAACCTTGGAGGTTTAACCGAATAACAACCAATGAAAAAAATCATCCTCGTCACAGGCGGACAGCGTTCCGGTAAAAGCAGTTACGCGCAAAACCTGGCCCTGTCTTTATCGGAAAATCCCGTCTATCTCGCGACCTCGGCCATCTGGGACGACGAACACCGCGAACGCATCGAGCGTCATAAGCGCGACCGCGGCCCCGAATGGACCAACATCGAAGAAGAGAAAGAGCTGCAAAACATCAATGTAACCGGCCGCGTGGTCGTGATAGACTGCGTAACGCTCTGGTGTACCAACTTCTTCACAGAGACAAATGGCGACGTGGAACAATCTTTATCTTCCGTCAAAAAAAACTTCGAAGCCTTTATCAATCAGGAAGCTGTCTTTATCTTTGTAACCAACGAAATCGGGCTGGGAGGCACTTCTCCTAATGATTTGCAACGTCGCTTTACAGATTTAATCGGTTGGACCAACCAGTTTATAGCCAAACATTGTGATGAAGTGGTGATGCTGGTATCTGGGATTCCATTAATGGTAAAATAGAGAGCTTTCACCACACCTGATTAAAGACTGCAACACCTCGGACGACGACTGCATGAGTAAGGACGACGACTGCAAGAGCAAGAATGACGACTGCAAGAGCAAGGATGACGACTGCAAGAGCAAGGACGACGACTGCAAGAGCAAGGATGACGACTGCAAGAGCAAGGATGACAACTGCAAGAGCAAGGATGACGACTGCAAGAGCAAGGATGACGACTGCAAGAGCAAGGACGACGACTGCAAGAGCAAGGACGACGACTGCAAGAGCAAGAATGACGACTGCAAGAGCAAGGATGACGACTGAAGGAAATATCTTCAGAATAAAACAACACCGAAACAACGCATTGCCAGAAAGCAATAAAAACATAACGCGTATGAACAAGCATTCATTCAAAATCGAAAAACCCTGCAAAGAGATTGCGACTCAGTTGCAGGACAAAATTGACAACCTAACCAAACCGAAAGGTTCGCTGGGTCGTCTGGAAGAGATGGCCGTACAGATCGGAACCATCCAGCAAACCCTCACTCCCACCATTACCAACCCGCAAAATATCATCTACGGGGGTGACCACGGCATCGCCGCCGAAGGAATCAGCTTCTCCCCGCCCGAAATCACACCGCAAATGGTCTTCAACTTCATCGAAGGGGGCGCGGGAATCAACTTCTTTGCCCGTCAGCACGGCATCGGAATGAAAGTGGTGGACTCGGGGATTAATTACGATTTTGAACCCATGTCTGAACTGATTGACCTCAAGGTACGAAAAGGTACGCGCAACTATTTGCACGAAGCGGCCATGACCGAAGAGGAGTTTAATCTCTGCCTGGAACGGGGTGCCAGCGTCATAGAGATGTGTCACCGCGAAGGGACGAACCTCGTCAGCTTCGGGGAGATGGGTATCGGCAACACATCATCATCTTCCATGTGGATGGCTTGCCTGACAGGTATCGAACTGGAGAAATGCGTGGGCGCGGGAAGCGGCTTCGACAGCGAAGGGGTGAAACGCAAATACCGCATCCTCAAAGCAGCGCTCGATAACTACAAAGGTGATGGTTCAGACCTCGACTACATCCGCTATTTCGGCGGTTACGAGATGGTGATGGCGGTGGGCGGCATGCTCAAAGCGGCTGAACTAAAAATGGTGATCCTCATCGACGGATTTATCATGACCAACTGCATCCTGGCGGCATCGCGCATCTGTCCGGAGGTGCTGGAATACGCTATCTTCACCCACCAGGGCGACGAAGCGGGCCACAAAATGCTTCTGGACTTCCTCGGTGCCAAACCGTTGATTAACTTCGGCCTCCGACTGGGTGAAGGTTCGGGTGCGCTCTGCGCCTATCCGTTGATAGAATCGGCTGTGCGCATGATTAACGAGATGAGCTCGTGGCAAAAGGCTAGTGTGACTAAGTATTTTTAAGGGGAGGCCTTCCTTCAATATATATGCATTTAAATCAATAACTTATCATTACACAAAAATGGCATCAGTTAAAATAAGAATCGATTATTATGACCAAGAACAAAAAGGTCTAATACAAAACAATTTCCCAAAAGACTTTGATGTCATTGAAAAAATAGCTGGGAAAACAATTAGCATTCCACTTGAAGACTTTAAAACATATGCTTTCTTTAGACATAAGCACTCTTTAAATGGGAAAGAAAGCTCTTTTATTGATTTGAAAGAAATGGCCCAGAATTGGGGACATTATGATCTATATTTGGAACTTGATGAAAGAGGTGCTTTAATAAACAAATTTCCTGGTGAAATCATTGAAGCAAACGATGTATCTGAAATGATAGGAATTGCAGGTGGCTTATCTGTAGCAAGTACACTGTATGGCTTCACGCAAGCAGATTGGACCAAAATACCAATTAGTAAACACAAAGATTTTGACTTTAATAGAATCTCTTCATTAGAAGAACGCTTCATTAATATTGAAACAAAGGGAAGTATAATTCCTGACAACTCAAAAAAAAGTAGTTCAGTTTCAAATCACAAGAATAGTATTATTGGAAAAAAACTAGATCCCAAATTCATCAATAGACGTCCTATCTCAAATAATACCAATATTGGTATTATAACTGTTGCTGACAGAAATCATAACTTACAAGCATGGTTAGTTGATCCTCCTATCAGAAGTTTTGATATTTCTCCTAAAAAAACGAGGTTATTGAAAAGACTATATTTCTATCATTCAATAATTCGATATATTACAGAAAGATCTCATTTAACCATTGCGTTAGCTGATAGAATAAAAGCGATTGAAAATACGAATGACTATATGCATTTAAATAAAGTACCTCTTGTCAATGGGGGGTTTAATAAAATTGAATTATCGGAAAGCTTTGTCAACTTTAAAGCGTATAATCTCGAAAAAGAAATATTAGGTAACACATACTCCTATGATTCTCATATATTCTTTTTGGGAATATCAAAAGATATTGTAGATATAATCATCAGTCAAGATTTTAATAGAATCTTGGAAATTAAAACCGTACCATTTACTCAGAGTTTGATCTTGGACTGCAAAAAATCAAAAAATGAATGGAGAAAGTCTGATATGAAGGATTCTTTAAACATTACATTATCTTCAAACTTAAAAGACACTCAGTATATTCATTTTAAAATGAAAACTGACATACTTCAAAGTACTTCTGGATTATGCATTGGAAGACAAAAATTATAAATCGCATGTATCCCTTCTCTCTCCTCGCCGCCATCACCTTCTTTACCCGCATTCCCTTATGGAAACTCGTGGAAATCCCCGGAGAAGCCTTCCGCAAAATCATCGGATACTGGCCATTGACCGGATGGATTACAGGAGGAATCACGGGACTGACATTGTGGGGATCCTCTTTTCTGGTCCCACCGGTGGTAGCCGTGATACTGGCATTCGTTGTTCGACTGTTACTGACGGGAGCTTTCCACGAAGACGGACTGGGAGATTTCTTCGATGGTTTCGGTGGCGGGCGGACCAAAGACGACATCCTGCGCATCATGAAAGATTCGCACGTGGGCAGCTACGCCCTGATCGGGATTGTGGTCTATTACCTGTTGCTGGTCAATCTGCTGGCCTCCGTCCCGGCAAAGACTGCCATGCTATTAATCTTCTCCGCCGATCCATTATCCAAGATGCTCACGGCACTGATGATCAACTACCTCCCCTACGCCCGCAAAGAGAGCGAAAGCAAGGCAAAAACCATTTACGATAAACTGACATTTATCGGGATAATTGGAGTATTGGTATTCGGATTATTACCGATGGTATTGTTTCTACCGGTGAAGCTTTGGTGTGCCGGAATATTGTCACTGGCGATGATGGCATTTATCTATCTCTACATCAAAAAGAAGATACAGGGTTATACGGGAGACATCTGCGGAGCAACAACGCTGCTTTGCGAGGTGATGTTTTATCTGGGGGCGGTAGGATTGCTGAATAGCTTATAAAGGAATCACAAACAACTCCTGCATAATTGCGAGAAGCTGCGTTTTTACCATCTCCATATCGAGGGGGAGCCCCAGTTCGTTTTGCAGGGAGGTCACCCCTTTATCGATAAAGCCACAAGGATGAATGAGAGAGAAATAGGAAAGGTCGGTATTGACATTCAACGCAAAACCATGCATGGTCACATAACGGCTACTGCGTACTCCAATGGCACAAATCTTGCGCGTGCGTTGGGGATTGTCGGTGTCAAGCCAGACTCCGGTAGCCGACTCCAACCGCTCGCCTTTTAATCCGTACAGAGCAAGCAGACGGATAATAGACTCTTCAAGTAACATGATGTATTGTTTCAGCCCGAGATGGAACTGTTCGAGGTCGAAGATGGGATAACCGACTATCTGGCCGGGACCGTGGAAGGTCACATCGCCTCCCCGATCAATCTCGTAGAAAGCGACACCCCGTTGCGCCAACCGTTCACCGGTAAAGAGCAGATTGGCTTTGTCCCCGCTTTTACCGATAGTAATCACCGGAGGATGTTCGCAAAATATCAGAGTGTTCTGTGCTTTTCCAGCCGCAAGTTTAGCTGAGACGGCAGCATCGAAGATCTCTTTCTGCCTGTCCCACGCTTCCCGGTAATCGGTCGTTCTCCAATCCCGGAAGTCGAATGCTTCACTATGCTGAATATCTGATGACACGGTTAAATATCGGATTAATCGTTTTTCTTCCTTTTGTGTTTATCCAGAAAATCAATCTTACCCATGTGCGGCATCTGGCGAACAATCTGTTCCCGACGCTTCCGGATATAAGCAGAAGGATGTGCTGAATTGAATCGAATAGGATTAGGTAAAGTGGCGGCAATAGTAGCAGCTTCTGATGAGGTTAAATCCTTAGCTGACTTATCAAAATGAAGTTGGGCCACGCTCTCTGCACCATAGATTCCATCCCCCATCTCGATAGAGTTGAGATAAACCTCCATGATGCGCTCTTTCCCCCACACAAATTCAATCAATACGGTAAAATATACCTCAAAGCCTTTGCGGATAAAGGAGCTGGTCGGCCAAAGGAAGACGTTTTTAGCTGTCTGTTGGGAAATGGTACTGGCTCCACGAGCTTTCTTGCGACGTTTATTCTCAGCAACGGCTTTCTCAATCTGGTTGAAGTCAAAACCGTGGTGTTTCATAAAAAGATTATCTTCGGATGCAATCACTGCACGGGGCAGTTTCGGAGAAATATCTTCGAGCGGCACCCATTTGTGATGCAGTTTCGGAGCCTCACCATCGGCCATCTGCTGAAATACACGGATAAACATCAACGGTGTAAAATATACCGGCACCACCCGATAGACCAAAACCATCAGGATTGATGAAGCGAAGAAAAGGATAATCAGATTTCTGATCCAACGAAAAATAAACATAGCAGTTAAAGGAACCACGCCCTATTTTCAAGGGAAAACGTGTTTATTTATAAGGTTATACATAAATAGCCTTTGAAAGAAAAGGCTATCTTATTTTTCAAAAAAGTTTTTCAAAACCGTCAACGTTTCGGCTTTTGCCTTTTCCAGATCGTCATTGACAATCACCACATCAAACTGAGAAGCAAAACCCAGCTCAAACTCAGCGCGGTCAATACGTGAATCAATCACCTCTGCGGCATCAGTGTTACGAAATACCAACCGATTACGCAGCTCCTCAATGCTTGGAGGTTGAATGAATACAGATAAAGCACGCTCACCGTAATACTTCTTGATATTGACTCCACCCAATACATCCACATCGAAAACGACATGATGTCCGTCATTCAGGATGCGATCCACTTCTGACTTTAACGTACCGTAATAGCGGTCGGTATATACCTCTTCATATTCGAGAAATTCACCGGCAGCAATCTTTGTACGAAACTCTTCGGGAGAAAGGAAATAGTATTCTACGCCGTGCTGCTCCGTACCCCGCGGCTCACGGCTGGTTGCCGAAATGGAGAACGCAAGATTCAGGTTCTGCGTGAGTAGATAGTTGATTATGGTTGATTTCCCGGAACCGGATGGTGCGGAAAAGATGACGATTTTTGAATTCATATTATATTACCACTAAGACACTAAGGGCACAAAGTTTCACTAAGAAATGAAGATCATTAAAGCACATTCAATACTTGTTCCTTGATTTGTTCCAATTCATCCTTCATACGAACAACAATCTTCTGCATCTCAGCATGATTGGATTTGGAACCCAAGGTATTAATCTCGCGGCCAATCTCCTGGCTGATAAAGCCCAGTTTCTTACCCTGACCGTGAGTGTGATCCATAGTCTCGAGGAAATATTTCAGGTGATGAGCAAGACGGTGCTTCTCTTCGTTGACATCCAGCTTTTCGATGTAGAAAATCAGCTCCTGCTCAAAACGGTTGCGGTCATAATCTACATTCTCCAACTTGGCAAGACCTTCTGCAAGACGGGTTTTAACGCGTTCGATGCGCTCCCCTTCGTAGTTATCCACCTCTTTGAGCAAAGAAGAGATAGCTTCGATCTTTTGTCCCAACAAGGTTTGGAGTCCAGCTCCTTCTTGCTTGCGGAAATCAATCAACTGCTTCGCGGCTCTGACAATTGCATCATGCACGCCTTTCCATTCCTCTTCATCCAGCTCCTGAATCTCGGTCTTAAGCGCTTCAGGCAGGCGAAGTACCACTGAAAACCAATCAGCAGGCAGGGCAACACCGCTGTTTTCAGCAATATTCGATATCTGTTTGATATAGCTATCCACAACCGACGCATTGATTTGAGTCGAACTCTCTTTGCCCAGATTTTCAATGTAAATGGAGAAATCTACCTTTCCCCGCTCGATCAACTGCGAAAGCTCGTTGCGGATTTCCATCTCTTTCTCCCGATAGAGACCGGGAATACGGGTTGACAAATCCAATTGTTTACTGTTTAAAGACTTAACCTCAACGGTAACACGTTTTGTGGGAAACTCGGCAACCGCTTTGCCGAAACCAGTCATGGATAGAATCATTGTGCTATCATAATTTGTTTAAAAGTAGGTGCAAAAGTAGTTTTTATAGTTCACTAAACCGATACTAACGGCAAAAAAATATATCTTTGCAATCCGTTCGACTAAAGAATGCCGGACAATAACTTCCCGTCATCCCTTTTGGGAACAAAACTAAAGTAACTTATCACGTTGTAAGAAAGCCCCATGGCAGTTATATTGAATATTGAAACTTCTACGCCAGTCTGCTCGGTAGCATTATCCAAAGACGGCGCCGTTATTTTCAACCAACAGGACAACGAAGGTCCTTCACATACCGAAAAGTTGGGCGTATTTGTACAGGAAGCCCTTGATTTTGCCAAAGCTCACGAGCTGAAGCTCGATGCAGTGGCAGTCAGTTGCGGACCGGGTTCCTATACCGGATTGCGCATCGGTGTTTCCACCGCTAAAGGTCTTTGCTACGGGCTGAACATCCCGCTGATTGCCATTCCTACGCTGAAGGTGATGGCTTGTGCATTGTTGTTTGACCCGTCAACCGATGAAGAAGCCTTGCTTTGCCCGATGATTGACGCCCGCCGGATGGAAGTATTTGCAACCATCTATGACCGTTCTTTGGCCGAAGTTAAACCAACTTCAGCAGATATCATTGATGAAAATTCATACCTTGAATATCTTGAAAAGGGAAAAGTAATTTTCTTCGGAAATGGCGCTGATAAATGCCGTTCGACCATTACGCATCCGAATGCCATCTTTGTCAGCGGCATCGATCCATTAGCTAGCAACATGATGGCACTGGCCGAGATTGATTTTCGGAAAGAAAACTTTGTAGATGTCGCCTATTTCGAGCCATTTTACCTGAAAGAATTTGTGGCTACAACTCCAAAGAATAAAGTGTTTTAAAAAGGGAAACATATCCCTCAATCCTTCACCCCCTCATTCCCTAATAAAATGGAATACTTCACTCAACTCAAAAAACTGGTATTGCCCGAATACGGACGTAATATCCAAAACATGGTGGATCATGCCCTGACTATCGAAGACAGAGCAGAACGCACCCGTTGTGCCAATACCATCATTAACCTGATGGGAAATATGTTTCCACACCTGCGCAATGTTGAGGACTTCAAATACAAACTCTGGGACCACCTTGCCATTATGGCCGATTTCAAACTGGACATTGACTATCCGTACGAAATCGTAAAAAAGGAAAACCTTTATACACACCCTGATAACGCTCCATACAAAACCAGCCGCATCAGATACCGCCATTACGGATTGGTTATTGAAACCATGATCAAAAAGATTGATGATTATCCGGAAGGTTCACGCGAGCGCGAGGAGCTGATCAAACTAATCGTCAACCACATGAAGAAATCTTTCATTGCCTGGAATAAAGACAATGTGGAAGACCAGAAAATTCTGGAGGATTTCTGCGATTATACCGGTGGAAAAATACAGGTTACTCCTGAACTCATGAAATTGATGGAATCGAAAGAAGCTTTCGTACGCCGTAACAAAGTCAACATCAAACGTCAGGGAAAATAGATTTGAAAATGTGAGGATTTGAGAATCTGAAATTAAATTCCCCACCTTAAGCAAAATACAAGCTAATAACATAATAGTCACTCAACGATAAACATGGGATCATTTATTATTGAAGGCGGACACCGTCTGCACGGCTCCATTACTCCTCAGGGAGCTAAAAACGAAGCATTACAGATTATTTGTGCAACCCTTCTGACACCGGAAGAGGTGATCGTCCATAACATTCCGAACATTCTCGATATCAACAATCTGATTCAGCTGTTACGCGAAATGGGGGTCAAAGTCTCCAAAATGGGAGAAAACACCTACAGTTTCAAAGCAGACAACGTTGACCTCAACTACCTGAAATCAGATGAATTCCTAAAAAAAAGTGCCTCATTGCGCGGTTCGGTCATGATTATCGGACCATTGGTTGCCCGCTTCGGCTCAGCACTTATCCCCAAACCGGGTGGTGACAAGATTGGCCGTCGCCGTCTGGACACCCACTTCATTGGTATCCAGAAACTGGGAGCTGATTTTAACTACGATTCTACCCGCCAGATATACGAAATCAAAGCCGATAAGCTGAAAGGAACTTACATGTTGCTCGATGAGGCTTCTGTAACCGGTACTGCCAACATCGTGATGGCAGCTGTATTGGCCGAAGGTAAAACCACTATCTACAATGCAGCCTGTGAGCCTTACCTGCAACAGCTTTGCAAAATGCTGAATGCTATGGGTGCCAATATCGAAGGTATCGGCTCAAATCTGCTGACCATCGAAGGTGTAGAATCGTTGTGGGGATGTGAACATACGATTCTTCCTGATATGATTGAGATCGGTAGCTTCATCGGTATGGCTGCCATGACCGGCTCTGAACTGACTATCAAAAACGTCTCCTACCCTGATTTGGGCATGATTCCGGACAGCTTCCGCCGTCTGGGTATTCAAATGGAACTGCAAGGTGACGATATCCATATTCCTCAGCAGGACTGTTATACGATTGATACCTTTATCGACGGTTCTATCCTGACGGTTGCCGATGCACCCTGGCCGGGATTAACACCGGACTTGTTGAGCGTATTTCTGGTCGTAGCTACCCAGGCTAAAGGCAGCGTGCTGATTCACCAGAAGATGTTCGAAAGCCGTCTCTTCTTCGTAGATAAATTAATCGACATGGGCGCTCAGATTATCCTTTGCGATCCGCACCGTGCTACCGTAATCGGAAATGCTAAAACGAATCCTCTTCGTGCAGCCACCATGTCCTCACCGGATATCCGTGCAGGAATTGCACTGTTGATTGCTGCCATGTCTGCTGAAGGCATCAGCACCATCCATAACATTGACCAGATTGACCGTGGTTACCAGGATATTGACAAACGATTAAATGCATTGGGTGCTAAGATTACCCGATTGTAATACTCAAGTGCCACATAAAAAAGAAACCGCCTATCGGACTTGCTTGTCTGATAGGCGGTTTTTCTTTTATATAATCACATTCACATGCGAAACTTAAACAATGGACTGCGTAACCTGTACAATGCATTCCGACAGTCGCACAGTGACTAAAGTCATCGATACAGTCCCATGCAACGGTTGCACATTGACCTCCGTCACTGACACAATGGCAAAAATCAATTACACAGTGGGCTTCGCACATGACACAATGGCATACGACACCTAAACAATAGCATCCGACGGTCAAACAATGACTTCCGTCAGTGAAACATTGGCATCCGTCACTCAAACAATGACTTCCGTCAGGCAAACAATGACATCCGAAGGTTAAGCAATGGGAGTGAAAAAAGCCCGACTGCATTCACAAATCGGGCAAAAATATTGATAGCTACCTATTGAATTAAAGCTTGATTGTATAAAGGTTGAATGACTGAGGAGCCAATTCCACCTGCAAAGCATTTCCTGAAACAGAAATCTCTTTGGTAGCCGGAACTACAGTGTTTGGTTTATCCAAAGTATTCTCAGCATCTATATTATCAGATGTAAGAATGGTGTGCGTACCTTTTCTTTCAGCTGCTTTCAGACCATTAAGCGTGAATTTCACTTTACGAACCTCTTTCGACGTATTGGCTATTTTCACAATGATCTCCATTTTGTTTTTATCCAAAGCTGTAGAAGCGTAAAGACCGTCCTGACCAGCCAAAGGTCCATTGTTGTATGTAGTGGTCAATACGTTGGTACCAACATTCATACCGTAAAGCTGCTGTACGTAGTAGTTTACACTCTTAACGCTCTTCAGGTTATCGAACCAGATAAGGTCCGGGCGCCATTGCCATGCATCAACATGAGCAAACAACGGTGCATAAGTACACATTTTTACCACATCAGCATTACGCTCAAATCCGGTCATGAAAGCTGATTCGCACAAAGCTCCCTCGAAGTCGTTCTTTTTGTTTTTCGGATGGCAAGCGTATTCTCCTGCAAAAACTTTTGGAGCTTTGCGATCGTAATTATCATAGCGTTTAGCATTATCGAGGAACCACTGCGGATCTTTGTAGTAATGTTCATCTACCAAATCAGCTTTCAGTCGTTTCATCTCTTTCCAGCCAAAATCAAAGTCTTTACCGTCAGGACTTGGACCGGCAGTTCCGATGACATTGATGTTCGGGTATTTAGCACGAATCGCTTTGAGGAATGGCTCCAGACGTTCCGGATAAAGTGGCCCCCACTGTTCGTTACCGATTGCGATGAATTTCAGGTTAAATGGCGCCGGGTGTCCCATATCGGTACGCACTTTTCCCCATTTAGAAGTTGAAGGACCATTAGCAAACTCGATCAAATCCAATGCATCCTGGATGAAAGGTTGCAGCTTATCTACTGCACAGTTTTCGTTAGGATCGTGGTTTTCAAACTGGCAGGAAAGTCCGCAGCTCAAAACCGGAAGCGGTTCTGCACCAATATCTTCACTTAACTGGAAATATTCGTAGAAACCAAGACCGTATGACTGATAGTAATCGAAGTATTTTTTATCTCCGAAAGTATAATTCCAACGGTTGATGTTGGTTGGGCGATTTTCAACGGCTCCGATGGTGTTTTTCCACTGATAACGGGTAGCCAAGTTAGTGCCCTCTACGATACAACCGCCAGGGAAACGGAAGATTCCGGGATGCAGGTCAGCCAACGCCTGAGCAAGGTCTTCACGCATACCATTTTCACGTCCTTTGAATGTTTTGGAAGGGAAAAGCGAGATATGATCCAAATCAACCACTCCTTTGTTCACCAAAGTCAAACGCAGTTTGCTGTGCGCATCAGTTGATCTTGATTTCAGCTCTACAGAATACTTTTTCCATTCCTTACCGGAAAATTCCACCTCTGTAGATGCCATTATGTCACTATGCGAATTAACCAATTGAACTCTCAGCTTAACCGGCGCTTCGACACAACGGGCATATACAGAGAATTTGTAAGTCTCATCGGCTTTAATCCCCATACCTTTGGCAAAGCCTTCATTTTCCAAGCCACTTCCGGTAAGCTCTTTGTCGTAGCTGATCTGTACATAGTTCGGATTTTTGTCAAAGCAAGGATTGGTATTCATCACTTTTACGTTTCCGAAAGGCAACCAACCGACCAGGTTGTGATCGAATTCAAACGAACGGTTTTTCACCAACTCGGCGTACAAACCACCATCAGCTCCGAAGTTGATGTCTTCGAAGAAGATACCGTACATTGTTTTCTGAATCGGCGAACCCACTTTTTTGGTATCGACCTGTACATTGTACTCCTGAGCATTTACCTGCTGGAAACCCAGCAATGTAGAGAATGCAAGCGATGCCGTGAGGCACGTCTTTTTGAGATTGTGTTTCATGTGTGTCTATTTTAAATCAGATTTATCTGTAAAACGTGTTCGCAAATTTAACATAAAAGATTTTACCCTGAACAACTATTCGTTCAGATTGCATTGAAAATCATTCAACATTAGGCTTCCGCACCCTCATCAAGGAAGGAACTTGGCGTAACGCCAAAGTGCTTGGTAAAGCAACGTGTAAAATATTTGGGGTCGTTGAATCCTACTTCATAGGCAATTTCCGAAATATTAAGCGTATGATTAATCCGGTTTTTCACGATCAATTCACGAGCGACATTCAAACGATATGTCCGGATAAAACGACTGGCTGACTGTCCGGCAAGATTCTGGAGTTTCTTATGCAACAGGCTTCGGCTGATTCCCATTGCTTCGATAAACTCGCTTACATCAAAATTTGAGTCAGTGTAATTCTCTTTAATTACTTTCAGCGCTTTATCCATAAACTTCTTATCCTGCGACTCCTCGGCGATATTCAACGCTCCGGTGTCCATGCTGTCGGCAAATCGCATCTGCACCCGTTGGCGACGATCATTCAGATTCTGAATCATTGCCTTAAGCAGGTCTTCATTGAAAGGTTTCACCAAAAAAGCGTCTGCACCCTGATTAAAACTTTCTATTTGCGTATCTGTTGCTGATTTAGCCGTAAGCAATATCACAGGAATATGTGAAGTCACAAAGTTGGATTTTACCTTTTTGCAAAATTCAAGCCCGTCCATGACCGGCATCATGATATCACTGATAATCAAATCAGGTTGATAACGGTTTGTTAGTTCCAGGCCAATAGCTCCGTTGGCAGCCTCAAGCACATTGTAATCAGCGTCGAGAATAGATTTCACGTATTGTCGCATATCGGCGTTATCCTCAACAATGAGCAATACCGGCTTCCCTTTGGAAATCTCAAATTGCGGTTGCTCTTTTTCTATATTGGGGTTGGCCACTAACATTTGCATTGGCTTCCCATCGGCTGAAACTACGGTTGTTAGTCCTCGTTCGATCGGGATAAAGAAACGGAAACAGGCTCCTCCGTTACGATTGTTTCGAGCTTCAATCTTACCGTTGTGAAGTTGTACCAATCGTTTACATAGGTAAAGCCCGATACCGGT
This sequence comes from Parabacteroides sp. FAFU027, assembly GCF_022808675.1. Lineage (NCBI taxonomy): Bacteria > Pseudomonadati > Bacteroidota > Bacteroidia > Bacteroidales > Tannerellaceae > Parabacteroides > Parabacteroides sp. FAFU027. Next base: position 79,696 of record NZ_JAKZKV010000010.1, on the reverse strand, counting down.
ACCGCTTTGTCCGTAACCGGCATACGCTTCACTTTGTTTGGACTGGTAAAAACGGTCGAAAACCTTCTCTATGTCTTCTTCCGGAATCCCTTTTCCATTATCTTTAATCGCCACATACAGGCGTTCTTTCTTGTCCAGTTTATCCAGATAGGTGCTGGCGATCACCGTTATTATTCCCTTGTCCGGAGTAAACTTAATCGCATTTGACAGCAGATTACCTATCACCTTTTGCATATTATTGGGATCAAAAGGGAATTCCGGTTGTTCAATCCGATACTGTTTGCGAATCACAATTCCCCTGTCTTTTACCAATTCTTCAAAAGGCAAAATCAGATTATCGAGAAAATCAAGAAAATTATTCTGGGTCTTGACAATCTCCATTTTGCCGGAATCCACTTTCCGGAAATCCATCAACTGGTTAATCAGCGACAACAACAACTTTGAATTGCGTTGTACAATCTGGAGTTGTTCCTGTACTGCCGGATTCTGGCTCAATTTCAGAGCACGTTCTACCGGTCCCATGATCAGGGTGATCGGAGTACGAAACTCATGGGTGATATTGGTAAAAAAGGCAATTTTATCCAAGGTTGCCTCTTGTACCTTTTTAGCCATATCCACAAGTTGTTCTTTCTGACGGGTAATCTTCTCATTTTGCTGAGTCAGCACCTCATTCTGACGCGAAATTTCATCCTGATGTTCAATCAACTCTTTGAGTGTAAACTGCAACTCTTTGGCCTGATTCTCAAGCACCTCTTTTTGATACTCAATCTCACGGGTACGTTCATCGATCATCTGTTTCAGGTGAATCTTTTGTTTTTTCAGCTGTTGAATACGATATACGTAATATTTATAGGCTGAATAGATGAGGAGTCCAAACACGAATATCAGGAACCACCAGGTTTTATAAAACGGAGGAACAACACTAATCTTTAGAGAAGTGATATCCGTTGACCAGGTTCCGTCAGGATTGGTGCATTTAACTTCAAAAGAATATTTTCCGGCCTTTAAGTTTGTATAACTGGCAAAACGGCGATCCGAAGAGACCTCAGTCCATTCGTTATCAAACCCTTTGAGTCGATAGGCATATTTGATTTTCTCAGGAAAAATATAAGACAAGGCTGAAAACTCGAAGCTAAAAGCCTTATCCGCTTCTCTAAGCTCGATGTGTGATAAAAAGTTGCCTTCAAAAAAGAGATGCTCTCCCGATTGTTTCAGATTGGCAGGGAAGATATCGTCATTCAAAACCTTAATACGGGTAATAGAAGCTCTATTCTGGGCTGCAACCGGAGTCGTCTTAAGCGGATCAAACTCAGTCAATCCACTCACATGTCCGAAATACATTTTACCATCATGCCCCTTGCAATAAGCATTCCAGTAAAACTGGTTTGAACGCAATCCATCCGAAGTATTGAAACTACGGAAACTGTTTTTATCAGGATTGTATGCACACAATCCTTTATCAGTACTTAACCAGAAAGTCCCGGTTTCATCTTCCAGGATTCCATAAATCACATTATCAGATAAGCCCATTAGCTCATCTATATTATGAAAAGTGAGCCGACCCTCTGATTCATCCAAACGGTACAAACCATTACCGTTACTACCAAACCACAGCTCTCCGTTTTTACATTGATGAATGCAGTTGATCTTTTCAATACGATGGGAGGACGGATTCGATAAAAGATAGTGGAAATGACGGTAAGTTATTTTATTGTGCTTAATATCTGTCTTATTCAGGTAAATGCAAAACAATCCGTTTCCGGTACCAATCCACAACCGGTTTTTGCTATCAATAAACATTCCAGTACTATAGCGAATCTTTTTACTGTCAGGCAGATAACTCAGTACATGAACAAACCGATTCGATTCAATATCCATAAAGTCGAGACCTTCACGCGTACCGACCCAAAGTCCCCGATTCTTAGAATCAGAGATCATTGTAGCAACAAAATCATTCTGAATTCCGGTCTTAATAGCCGGATTGTACATAAATCGTTGAAATCTGGGATTTTCCTTATCAGACAACTTCATACGGTTAATCCCCCCACCCCATGTAGCAAACCAATAATCGCCTTTGAAGTCCCGGCAAATATAACTGACAGTGTTATGACTCAACGTACCCGGATTTCCGGCCTGTGCAGAATAGTGAATAAAACCAGTCGACCCTTTTTTTCTCACATTTAAACCACCTTCCACGGTTCCTACCCATAGGGTTCCGGCTTCATCTTCATAAATGGCATTCACCGGATTTTTGGAAACGCTTCCCGGGTCTGATGGGGAATGAACGTAATTGGTGAATATCTTTTGATCCGGTACCAGAAGATTTATTCCTCCTTTTTCCGTACCAACCCATACGGCCTGATGGTCAAGAAAAATGCAATTGACGAAGTTGTTATTAAGCGAGACACCATCCTGATTACTTTCAGAAAGAATATGAGAGAAAGAATCTGTCCTGTAATCATAAATATTCAACCCTATGAGGGTACCGATTAATAATTGGCCATCTTTATTTTTCTTGATATCGGTTATAAAATTGGAGGATAATGAATTCGAGTCACCTGATTTAGCTACGTAAGCAATGAGGTTTTCAGTTGTCGGATCATATTTGTAAAGACCTAAAGTGGTACCGATCCAGATCACTCCATTATCATAAAAAAAAGTATTTACAATGCGTTGAAGCTGCCGGAGTGACTCACCTGCATTCACCCGGTTATATTTACCGTTGGAGCCTTTGACTAATCGGAATACTCCATTGTTGTATCCGATGTATAGACTACCGTTTTGAATTAGCAATGCATTGATTGAGGATTCACTCCTATAAACTTCTTCTGCATTAATTTTTCCGTCTTTGGTAAAATGAATACAAGCTAGTCCGGAATCATATCCAATCCATAAATCACCATTCTCATCTTTCTGGATAAAAGTAACTGACTTATTGTCAAAAGGCATTTTCTTACCTAACTTCTGCTCTGAATGGATAATCTTACCGGAATGATATTCAAGAAAATCAACCCCGGTTTCTGTAGCAATCCAAAGATTTCCCTGAGGGTCTTCTTCCACACAATGCACATTATCATTTCGTAATGAGTTTATTGCATTCCGGCTGTTAAAATGGACAAATTCATAACCGTCATACCGATCCAGTCCATTCCAGGTTGATACCCACATAAAACCACGGCTATCCCTGAAGATATGGTCAATCATATTCTGGGACAATCCATTGTCGGCTGTTATATAATTTATCTTGTAGGGGAGCGCTTTTACCGATAGCAAACCGGTAATGGCGAAAAGGATTAAAATTATTCTGAACTTCATCTTCATATCATCAGACCTAAGGTAGATACAAATTTAGACAAATAAATGCGCAATATAGTGGATTTATAGTTATTTGGTGAGGATATTTTTGTAACAGATTATGATACCTGACTTATGTATAGCACCAATTGCTTCTGATTTGAAACAACCTACATATAAAAAGGAAAAGAGAGCGTCCCAATCCTCTCATGGACACCCTCTTTAACCCTTCTTATCAGCTTAATGATCGTCGTTTTGATAAAAGTTGGGGGTTAGAATTATCTATTCTTTTTGCCCCAATAAGTCGCATTCAGATTCTTTTCAGTTCCGGCATACACAAATGTTACCCGGCGTGGAGTAGCTTCCCAATCCACCTCTCGTTCAACGCAAACAATCACATTTCCCAATGTTAGTTGTTTTTTTGTCGCATCATAACTCCAGCTACCGGTCAGTGCTCCCGACATAGTCCCGTCGGCATTAAGGGTTAAAGCAGTGGCAACATCCTGTGTGGCATAGCTGTATTTGAGGTTTATGTGTTGCCAGGTTCCTACCAGTGAGTCTTTGGTTATCGTACCGTAATCGGGTACAGCAGCGTAACGCTCGGGCAATGCGATTGGCCAAAGGTTATTAGGTTCAGTGGTAGAAGCCGGACACCACACCAGACGACGAACATGTCCCATCATAAGAGCATTGGAGTATGCATTGCCATTAACGCCGGCAGGCAATCGTCCTTGCGACATGTAGAACCATTCGTTGGTATTATTCTTTTGAAATACGCAACAATGCGATATCCCCACCCAACCGTTACTGAGGTTAAATTTGTAAGGATGTGTTACGATCGGGTAACAGTCACCTTCTCCGGCGGTAAAGTTGCGTCCGGTAATGTCGTAGTACGGACCCTCAATATTGGTACTTCTCACCACGCGTGTGTTGTAAGGTACATCGAGGCCATCGTAGGCCATAAACAAATAGTAATAACCATCTTTGTAGATTACTTCGGGAGCTTCGCTGCCCTGCCAGCGCGAAGAAGCTGTTCGTGTACCAACCCTGACGCCATATCGGCTTGTAAGCTCAGTGGTACTACTTGCCCATGGGTTACCTAGTATATTGAGGGGCTTTCCTGTTGTTGAATTAAGTTGCAACAATGCAAAGCCGCTATGCCATGAACCATGTATCAGGTAATGTTTACCTTCCGGTGTTACTATATAGGTTGGGTCGATGGCATTGTAGTAGAAATACGCACTCCAATCCGATGTACTGGCCCGACTGTAATTTAAGCCACGATCGGATGACGAACAGGTAACAAAACCCTTATCAGTCCACACAGCTCCTGCAGGATCAGTCGATTCGCACATGCCTATAAAAGCACGCTCAGTCCAGCTACCATCAAAACTGGCTGAACTGGAGTTCCCGGTTTTAATATAGTTAAAGATAACTATGCTGTAGTACATCCGCAAGATGACTTTTCCTCCGACGGTGACCTTGCGTACCACCGGTGCCCAGTAGCCGTATTCTATTTTATCTTTAGCAATGGCAGCCAGTCCCATACGCGAACGAATAGCGTTGAGCGAATCAGCTACCCAGGAGGGCGGGTTATAAAAAGGCCCGCCTACCCAATCCCAGTTAACTAAATCTTTTGAACGTTTGCCTTGAAAATGTCCGTGTCCATCAGCAGCATTACCATATGAAGCATCAGTGCCATACATATAGTAATAGCCATTATAATAGGCTACTGATGGATCATGAACATTAGCCAGATTCCACTTGTTCCGGTTTGACCAAGAGGATATGGAGGAATAATCATCAGCGTAGGTAGGAATGCTGAATACGGTATCGGTTCCGTCTGTACCACCGTTTGTCGTTGGTTCTTCTTTTTTGCATCCTACAAATAATAGAGCTGATATACCGACTAATAAAATCGGGAAATACTTTAGTTTCATGATAAGAAAATAATAAGTAAATGACAGATACCAGAACTTCCTTATCAACATATAAAGAATACGTTGATAAGGTAGCCTCTATTTATAGAAAATGATTCCTATTTTACAACAGGGTGAACAGTCCATTTAGCTAAGAATGCAGGTCCGTTATCTTCATTCTTGTTTGCCGAGTTTCCTACAAGATTCGGATCTCCATCTAGTGTTGCTTGTAATATTGGGAAATACTCATGTCCTTTGTTGAAGGACTGGAACGATGAAGCGCTGGCTGTTGCGGCTGTAAGCTCATCAGTATTGGCAGTACCATCGAGCTTATAATAACCATGTTCCACCAACTGATTCAACCGATCTGTAGTGTAGAAGAATCCCCAACGAAGTAAGTCGATACCACGTCCGTTTTCGCAACCAAATTCTTTCGGACGCTCCACATTTGCTATTTGTTCAAAAAGAGCATCTTTAGTTGGAAAGTCAGACAGTTTGAGGTCTGCCAGAGCAACACGACGACGTACGAGGTTGATATAATCGATCGCAGCCTGGGTTGGACCATTGATTTCATTTTCACACTCAGCAGCTCGCAACAACACATCACTATAACGCATCAGGCGCAGGTTGATTCCACAATGCAAACCGGTAGTAATCGCATTGTAAATATTAGTTCTGGCATTTGTGAACTTAGCAATGGATATACCACCTTGTGAGGTGTTCGAAAGTGGAGTTGTGGTGATGTCTTGTTGATAAACGGTGTTGCAACGAGGGTCACCATTCGGATAGGCCGCAGTTTTTGCACCTTTGTAATTGTTATAATCACTTTCGTAGGTAACCAATGTCCAATATAAACGAGGATCGAGACGGCCATCCGTACAATTTTCTTTTTTGAACAGATTATATAACCAGGGGGATCCTGCAAGGTCGCCCCAGCTGCCCAATTGTTGCGAAGCGTAGTTGCTCTCTACTGCATGCCCCTGAGTAGCTTGCGAACTGATGTTTACCGGAGTCCATTCCTGGTCGGTACCACCTGTTCCATAGTCCATAAATTGTACTTCGAAAAGGCTCTCTTTGTTGTTTTCGTAAGCCGCACCTTCTTTGAAGTTGTCACCATAGTCAGCCATCAGTCCATAAGATCCGTATTTACCGGCAATGATGTCTTTCAGTACGGCATAAGCTTCGGTATATTTGTGACGGAACATCATTGCCCGGGCCAGATATCCGGCTGCAGAACCACATGTAGCACGACCTTTAGCCCATTCGCCACCTTTACTGCGCGATGGCAAGATTTGCATTGCTGTTGTCAGATCTTTTTCGATTTGGTCAAACACTTCATCTTGTGTATTACTCGCAGCATACATGGTATTAATGTTCGAATAAGAGGCATAGTCTGTGATCAATGGAACTGTCTGGTAATAGGTTGCCAGTTCATAATATGCCAATGAACGTAAGAAAAGAGCCTGACCTTTTATCTGATTATAAGAGTCAGTTGACATCTTAACAACATCTATTTTAGACAATACATAATTTGTGCGGTTTACCACATGATAGCAGTCGCGCCAAGGCCATAAATTACCAATCTCATCAGTAGCCGCTGCACTTAGGTTGTCATATCCAATGTACCACTGCTGAGATGAGTTCCAGACTTCATCACCACGTACAGCATCCAATGTATAACCAACGCGTGCAAATGTACCTTCTAGACGAATACGGTTATAACATGCAATAACCGCATCCTGAAGATCCGCCTCTGTTTTACCAAAATCTGCAGTTGTCTGACTATTCGGATTCGTAATATCCAGGTTTTCGTTACAAGCAGTCAAGCTTGCAGCCAACACCAATATAGTAAGAATTTTATTTATATTTTTCATAAGATACTTTCATTTAAGATGATATAATTAGAAAGAAGCACGTAGTCCAAACATCACTGTTCGAGGTGTCGGGTACGAACAATAGTTGAAACCCGGAGTGAATGTTCCACCAGCGAAGTCCACATTGTAACCTTTATACTTAGTCAAAGTAGTCAGGTTTTGACCTGATGCGTAAACACGAACCCCGTGAATGTAATTACCAAACAATTTGTCAGAGAAATTGTAGCCCAATTCAACATTAGCGATTTTCAGATATGATGCGTTCTGAAGGAATCGCTGGCTGAATGCATCGTTGGTGATCGAAGCTCCAGGAGTCACTTTGTATGCTACACGGGGAATGTTTGTATTTGTATTATCAGGTGTCCAGGCATTTAACATATCGACGCTTTTATTGAGTGCGCCATATGAGCTATGTAGAGTCATATCAACAAAATCTAACGCTTTGAAACCGGCAGCACCATAAGTCGAGATGCTCAGATCGAAACCTCGCCATTCTCCACGGAAATTTAAACCGAAATTTACCTTTGGCATACCACTACCCAGATATGTACGGTCAGCATCTGAGATTGTTCCATCATTATTGAGATCGGCGTATTTTATATCACCTGCCACTGCTCCATTTTGAGTAATATGCGCACCTTTCGAGTTAACCCGGTTGTCAACTTCCGATTGAGACTGATAAATACCTTCTGAAACATAACCATAGAATGACCCCACTTCCCGACCTACCTCTGTACGGCAGTATCCATCAGTTTGAGGTTCATTTAAAACCCCAAGACTTGTCACTTTATTTTTAAGGGTAGAGAAGTTTGCCGAGATGTCATATTTAAAATCATTCTTGTGATTATGGTATGCTAACGCGAATTCAAGACCCGAATTTATCATAGTTGCTGCGTTCATATTAACAGTTGTATTATCAACACCTGCACTTGGTGGAACTCTAACTCCATAATGAAGATCTTCCGAAGTTGACTTATAATAGTCAAAATTAAATTCCAATTGACTGTTGAAGAAAGAAATATCACTACCAAAATCCATTGTTTTCTTCTTTTCCCATCTGATAGCTGTGTTAGCATATGTAGAAATGGAAGAACCGGTAACTTTATTATTTCCAAAACTATAAGTATAGTTATTTCTCAACATCGTTAGCATGTAATCATAGTTACCAAGGTTAGTTGTATTCCCCAATACCCCATAGCTACCCCTGATTTTGAAGAGATTGATAGATGATTTCGCAAATTCCGGGAAAAAGTTTTCGCGTTCAAAGCGCCAACCTCCTGATATAGCCGGGAACCATTCCCAACGTCTTTCAGAAAGACGGCTATCACCATCGCGACGTGCCGATAACGAAATCAGGTATTTTTCATTGAAATCATAATTGACTCGACCGATATAAGAGGACATTTTATGTTCCCATTCAGAACTAGAGGCATCCCTCGACTCAGCATTGCCTACCTGCAGATAATAAGGTTCTGACAAACTTTTACCCCAACCAGCGAGTGTGTGACCGAGATCGTGCTCAAATGTATGACCAATCACTGCATTAACGTGATGAAGCCCCATTTTACCATCATAGGTTAACGTATTCTCGACCAGAGCATCACTACTGCTGTTATAATATTCATTCAGTGCTTCATCGCCTTTTGCCAGATAATTGGTTGTACTCTGTATAAACGAAGGAACGAATGATAGTCCTTTAACATAAGTTCGGCTATAAGACAAATTCAAATTATAATCCAATTTGTGATTTTTATTTTTACGACCAACCATGTCAAAAAGGTCAACATCAGCCGATCCTGTAGCTACAATACGGTCAACTGTTGTATTTCTCTTAATCAGATTATTTTCCAGTAGTACATTAGTTACACGTAAGTCACCATGTACATCGTCATAATAAGTACCATATCCATACGAGTCGTATGTATAATTGGATGCAGCCGAAAGCTTTCCATCAAGCACCCAGGTCGAAGGATCGTAAGCCTTAATAGTTGGGGGTAAAAGCAGAACAGAAGCCATTACCGGATATTGTGCACCATATAGCCCCTGCACATATTCGTTAGCATTACTGAGTGCCATATTATCCTGTTTACTATGACTATACACAAGATTCGATTTCAGTTTTACAAACTTAATATCCATAGCATTGGTAATACGGGCAGTGTAACGGTCAAAGTTAGGACCGGCGCCTTCCATAGTACCCTTTTGGCTAAAATAGTCAAGCCCAATGTTGTAAGTATTGTTGTTTCCGCCACCTGACAAGTTAATATTATGATCCTGACGAATACCTGTTTTGAATGCTTCTTTGAACCAGTCTGTATTCACTTTTGCACTGCCATCAGCATTGTACAAATAGTTCGCATTAGTAGGATCGTATCCACCGGGAACACTCATGTTACTGTTAGCGTAAGACATGTCTATATACTGACCATACTGTTTCGAATCCATTACATCGTACACACCTTTTTGAACATTGTCAAAACCAGTGTAACCACTATAATCGATTCTCATAGGTTGGTTCTTTTTACCTTGCTTGGTCGTGATAATTATCACCCCATTAGCCGCACGCGAACCGTAAATTGCAGCAGCAGATGCATCTTTTAAAACCTGTACAGTTTCAACATCATTTGGAGAGAAGTCACGTATAGTTGTACCCATAGGCACTCCATCTATAACATATAGCGGTGAAGTTGAACCAAAAGTTCCAAGACCACGAATACGCACAGAAGGGTCTGCCCCCGGTTGTCCGTCAGATGTAATTTGTACACCTGCAACTTTTCCTTCGAGCATGGTAGAAATATTAGAATGAGATACTTTTTTCATCTCTTCCGTATTGACAATGGCAACCGAGCCGGTAAGATCCACCTTACGCTGTGTACCGTAACCTATAACTACCAATTGGTTTAGCTCTTTCGAATCAGAAATCAGGGTAATGCTTCCGAGTTTAGTCTTACTACCAATGTTTACTTCCTGTTTTTTGCATCCTACGTATGATACTACCAGCGTAGCACCTGAAGGTACAGCAAGAGAAAACTCTCCATCCAGATCGGTGATAACACCGGTAGTTGTGCCTTTTTGCTGCACAGTAGCTCCAATAAGCGGTTCTCCTTTATCGTCAACGACTTTTCCTTTTACGGTGATCTTACTTTGTTGAGTCATTGACATCTGGCCGGCATTACCTGCACTTTCTGCGTATGTCGCAGGTGAGAACGCCAGCAATCCTAAGAGGAATAAATATGAATATTTCATTGTATATAGATTTTATCTTAGTGATTATTGAGTAATTACGAGATATGACTCCTCTGTTACGAGAGCACAATTCAAATCAGAACTGTCTACAGTGATACCGGCATACTTCTGGGTATGAGTTTCGCCGTTGGCATATGTAACATTGTAAAGTACATCTGCTGTATTGTTACCATTGTTTGTAACTGTAATCACTACTTTTGATCCACTGATGTTTGATGTGAATGTACTCCAATTCCAGTCAGATGTAAGAGTGGCTGTACTATAACCTCTGCTGCCCCATCCATAATTGTCCATGCGAACTACTGCATCAAACGTAGCATTAACAGGATCTCCAACAGCTTTGGTATCGGTAGATTTGCGCAAAACGACACATGGGCTGTGCCAGTTTGAAACATTGTCAGAATAGCAGTACATTGTAATTGTCTTGCTCGAACCTGAAGCAACATTATAATCAGAGGAGAATGCCGTCCACCAGGCAGAAGAGAAATCTGTATTTCCTACCTGACTTGCACCTTTCACAAGAGTTAACGGACAAGTTGTAGTAACTGTTTTCGATGCACCCGCATAAGAAATGTCAGCCGATTGAGAACCTGCAGCAGCAGTTATCTTTCCAAAAGTAAGCGTTGAGTTTGGAATAACGGCTTTTGAACCGTCGGAATAGGTGGCTGTGACAACAAGACCTGCTGTATTGAAAATAATAGGGTCGCTGTTGTAGAAATAATATTTCGTAATGGTAGGAGCTGTTGTAACCTCCAGAGCTGTAACTGATAGAGTTACATCCAGTGAGTAAAAGGTTGAAACAGCCTGAGTGTACGCCCCTTGTTTGGTTTTACTATATGCTACAATAACTGTTTTCTTACCAACAGTAGTCATATCAGGAACAACATTAAAGGATATATCTTTAGAATCCACCACCTTAGAAGATCCATCAGAGAATGTAACAGTTGCAGTTGCACTGCCCCAGTAGTCTTTATTACCTAATTCAACAAATGTAGGAGTTCCCGAAACAGAGATTGAAACCGGAGTAGCATCTACGACCGTTGTAACTTTCGAAGGTATTAGGTATGCTTTTTTCATCACGAAATGGCTACCGTCACAAACTAAGAAAGCATTTATGGCATCTGTGGCAGAAACCGGTTGTTGATATGTTTCGACCAGCGTAGTACCATTAGTCCCAACGGCAGTGGCTGTTACATATACATTGCCGGTAGCAGAATGGTCAATATCGATAGAAACACGGGCGCCTTGCATAGTTTTACGGAAGTCATTCCAGATATCACCGTCTCCATCTGTGTCAGGATAGTTTTGGGTAATCATTTTCAAATTAAAATCACTGTTACCCCAGCCGTAAGCATCAGAGCGGAGCAGGAAGTATTCCTTATAGTCTGTGGAAGATCGATCTGCTATATTATTAGTAACAGCGAGATTCCAGTTGTTCCAGTTATTAGCACCTGAACCGTAGTTGATAAACTCCAAATGTAACAACTTGTTAGATGGGATGGCGAAATAATCAGAGAATGCAGTCCACCAACCGGAACTGTTATCCTCGTTTCCAACGATTGCGTTATTGATGGTGACGTAGGTTGTGTCACCTGTGTTCGGTTTAGAATTTGCAATTGAATCGATCTTGCTTAGCAAGTCAGCAGGGGAGTCAATTGAAAAACTACCCAATTGATCGCACCCAACTAAGCTAAATGATGCGAAAAGTACGTATAAAACGCACCTCATTAGTTTAGTGATTTTCATAGAATTAATTTTAAGTGTTATTTGTACTAATATATCCGGGATGTCAGGCATACAACCAACATTCCGTTATTTCTTGATTTGGAAAGTTGTCTTCTTTTCAATGGTTTCTGACAGAATAACCGAATATTCCTACCCATTATTGGGAGATAATCCATATAAGAGAATAAATGAAGTTTCAATAGAGAGAAATCGTTTCAATTTAGACTCAACGTTTGATTAATCCGGGGTCAAAATATCAGAATTGCGTCTTCAGGAAGAAAATACTAGGCACAGCTTTTCATAAGCAATCACTTTTAAGGTTAACTATCAGATGTGTTTTTCGGTATTGCAAATTACTACTATATCCAACCAATCGGGGTGGATAAATGTTTTTTTGTGGTGTAAAAAATTCACGATCTCATTTTTATAGCTCTTCGAACTTCCTGTTCGTTATTTTACCCTAACCGAAGTTCATTTTTTCGTCTGGAATTTCTTCGAAATGGATATTTGTACTCTTCTTCTCAACCGCACCAGGCAATGCGATTCATTCACCACGAGCGAAGTGAACGTTCCACCACGAGAATATTGATTGGGACACTACACTCGTGGTGGAAACTCAATATAAAAAGGGACAATCCTATTCGTTTTTGGATTAATCGAATCTTTTTATGGATTACCCTTCACATAGGTATAAAAAAAAGGGACCCGAAAGTCCCTCTTTTTCTGTTTACACAGGTCCCCATTAAGTGTCTCACTCAATGGAAAATTCTCACCACGAATCAAAAAACAGAAATCTCCTCTATTTGATAAACCAGTTAGCTGTATTCATTAGTTTACTTCTAATAGCTTCCTTGTTTTGTGTATATTTTGCAGCCACCTTATTTGCAAGATATGCAGGTTCATTCCGACGGTAAGCAAAACGCATGAGATCCTGGAAACGGTTACCTTCAAATGCGGTCTCCAAAGCAAGTTCCTTCTGGATCAAATCCTCAACATACAGGACCGAATCTGACAAGGTTGGTTTTGCTGGAATTACATAGCTGGAATCCAGATTTACCGGGCCAAGACCGCGTGATCTGATACCGACATTCCGTTCAAACCTTACATCAGCGAAATTCATGTAATTAGGTAGCGGTGTCGGTTTTTCCCATTTTGGAACAACTTTCGAACTACTAATATTAGAGTTAGTCAACCCAAACCGTAAAACGGCAAATGCAAGGTTTGGTTTTCCCAATCGGTTTACCGCCTCTGCATAACGTAGGTAAAGTAATGCCGAACGATAGATTAATACGTTTTTGGTATAATCATCGTATTGAAAGTCCATGTAGCTAAACTTATTAATAAAATACGAAGAGGGCGATGCTGTTGTTATTCTGGTTGACAAACTGTACGTGTCATTATACGAACTCAGCATTCTGATATCAGTCAATGAATCGGAGGTAACACCATAGTTCGCTGACAGATATTTACGGAACGTGGTATTCCAGGCGGCATGAGGGTAATATTGCTGCGACAACCAATTATTTATGGCTGCTGCTGACGGCTTGAACATATGCTTATAGTTCAGACTGTCTAAATCAAATTTGACACCATACTGTGTAGAAACAGCGATCGAAGTAATATTTTCGGATGAAGAACGAGCAAAAATATCCGTCCATTTAAAACTTTCCCAACTATCAAGCACATTATTTGCAATTTTGGCTCTATCATTGAAATCCGGTGAAATGATATAACTTCCGTTATACATCAGATCGCGGTATTCATTTGCAGCATTCAAGTAATCACCTTTCCAGAGATAAAGATCCCCCAACAGGAAACGAATCGGGAAATAAGAGTATCGCGTGTCTGTATTCGAACCAATACTTCCGATCTGAGGATTCCGGATATCCTTCCAAGGCAACAGGTCTTCAATCAAAAGATCAGCCAGTTCGGTTATGGAATACTCCGGATAACTCTTATTGGCGTCTGCCATCGTGACGATAGGATTTGTATAATATTTCGCCTTGCCATAATTCAGGGCAATCTGCATATAAGTCCAGGCGCGAATCGCCTTAGCCGCAGCGAATGTCTTATACATCACCTTCTGTCCTTTGCTTACATAAGCCGTATCGATATTATGAATCACATAGTTACAGTTGTTGATGATAGAATAATAATCCTTAATGTTATTCACATAGGGATTATTCTGTGAAATCTCAAAGTTATTGATCTCTTTCAGATACTGGTTCGATGATCCGGTAACATCCAGTAAATCACCTCTTAACTCACCTAACAACACATAACTCTGTGAAATTTTCTGTAGTTGGGAAAATATACCCACCATCGAATAGAGTGTATCTGTGGGAGATTTCATCTGATATTCCTCATCAAACAGCAAACGTTCGGAATCCACATCGTGAAAATCTTTACATCCCGTTGCCAGCAGAAATGCTGATGCAATAAATGAGAATATCAATATCTTACATAGTCGTTTCATGTCTCTTGTATTTGATTTTATACACTATTTTGTTCAACTCGGATTAGAGATTTATTTTCACTCCCAGATAGTAACTTTTGCTCTGAGGAACTAATCCGTTGTCTATACCCTGATAATAAACCGAGTTACGGGCTGAGAATTCAGGATCCGAACCCAGGTATTTCGTGAAGGTCAACAAGTTATTAGCAGAAGCCCAAATTGTCAATCCATCCAGGAATTTAATTTTCAAAGGCACATTGTATGAAAGTGAAACGGTCTTCAAACGGAAATATGAGCCATCCTCAATCCATCGGTCAGAAAAGCGTGCATTGCCCTCCGGATCACCATAAACAGCTTTTGGCTGTAACGTATGCTGTCCATCGCCGGTCCATCTTGAAAGCATAGTGGTTGATTGATTGTAAAAATTACTGCCAGACTCTAACTGGCTCCGTTGATAATTATAGATATCATTACCGAAGGAGTAAGTAAACAGTGTATTTAAGGTTAATCTCCTATAGGTCAATTTGCTCGACACTGTACCGTAAACATCCGGATTGGGATTTCCAATTACCTGTTTATCTTTAGCATCAATCATACCATCTTTATTCACATCTACAAAGTGAATATCTCCAGCTGTAAAGCTACGATATGTTCCGCTCTGATCCAGTGTTTTGAGATTAGCCGCTGCTGCCGCTTGTTGTGTTGCAAAAACACCATCTGTTTTATATCCGTAGAATGTACCAACCGGGTGGCCAACAGCAGTTAGCACTTCTCCGCCATATATTGACGTTGTGTAATCTCCCTCTGGCAAAGCCAAAATCTCATTTTTGTAATGACCTACATTTAATCCTAATTCCCAGGTCAGGTTCTTCAGATTCAAAGCTTTTACATCAAGAGATAACTCATAGCCCTTATTTGACATTTTACCGCCATTGCCCCAATAAGTACCCAAACCGGTAACGTCAGGATAGGTTCTGAGATTGAGCATATTGTCAGTCACATTAGAGAAGAGATCAAATGAAAGGGAGAGTCTGTCATTGAAAAGCCCCATATCCACTCCAAGATTTGCCTTACGGGTTGTTTCCCATTGCAGCCCGGGATTTGCGATATTGCGAAGAATCAGGCCATTGGCTCTATCCATATAGCGAATTGAGGAAAAATAAGTTCTGGTCCGATAATCCTCAATATCATCGTTTCCGGTCAATCCATACCCTGCTCTGATTTTACAGAAGTTCAGGAACTCAATATGTTTCATGAATTTTTCAGACGACATCAACCAGGCTGCATTGATTGAAGGAAAAAGTCCCCAACTTTGTCCCAGAAAATCAAATCCCCCCTTGACGTCGTTTCCAAAACGGGAAGAGCCATCCATCGAAGCCACACCGGTAAGAAAATAACGACGATCATAGTTATACTCCAGATTTACATAATTCGAAACAGTATGCACTAAGTTATTGGCTCCTGTTACATTCAAATGCTCATAACTGTTTGAGAGAGGTACTTTGTCATTATTATAACCGCCGGCAAGATCACTTTCATAGTTGCTTCCGGTATATCGGCATCCCAGTATAGCCTTAAGGTTATGGAACCCATCAAATTTATTCTGATAAGTCAGTTTCGTTTCGTCAAACACAGCGACATCATGTACCATTAAACTGTATCTGAAGTTTTCTACATTTCCTATACCGTCTAAATATCTCGTAGGAATACCAGTCGAGTGAATGAAATACTCTTCATTGTTTTTGTACAAACTGAAATCAAACTGAGAGCTCAATGACAGATTCGGTGTAAAATTAAAGGTTGGTGTAACACCGAGGTTGAAACGGAATTGTTTTAATGCGTTATTAGAATTGGCAATGATAGCAGAAGGATTACCAAGACCAAAAATATCGCTGTCATCGTAGTCGATTGTTTGCTTACCCAATGAAGTAAAAGTATTGGGACTCAAAAATGGTGACTTAATCCGGCTAAGCCAAGTGGAAGAAGTATAATCGTTCACTCCATCATCCAGCAATGTGCGGCTGATGTGTGTAAATCCGATATTCAGACCTAATTTCATCCCTTTAAACACATTGACATCAGCATTAAACCGGGCGTTCATTCTCTCAAAATCCGTCGATTTTACAACCCCTGTATTTCCGGTATAACCCAAAGAGAAATAGTATAACGCTTTTTCATCACCACCATTTGCGCTGATCGAATAGCTGTTGGTTGCCCCCTGACGGTATACCTGATCATTCCAGTTTGTATTGTTGTGGTAGGTGTTATAAATTGGTTTTGAAGGATCTTCAAGTAAATAAGGCAAACTGGAAATCGTATTGTTATCGAATCCGGTTGTTCCCAAAATATCACTCACATACACCCTGTACTGGTCAGCATTCATTACCGGTATCGTTTTAGGCTGATCGGTAATTCCGGTCATAATATTCAGATTTATTTTGGTAACCGTACTTTTACCTCTTTTGGTTTTAATCAGGATAACCCCATTGGCAGCTTTACTGCCGTAAATAGAAGTACCATCCTTCAAAACGGACACACTTTCGACATCATTCACATCGATATTATCCAACGGATTAGAGTAATACCCATCGAATAAAGAACCGTCGCTATAATAGTTATTCCAAATGATACCATCCACAATGTACAATGGCTGCGCATTTGCATTCAGCGAGTTAATGCCACGAATAAAAGCAGAAGCTCCTATTCCAGTCAGGCCCGAACGGGAGGTTGCTTTTACACTACCGCCCAACTCTGTTTGCAGCAGGTCATCGACCGAGATAGCTGTTGATTGGCTAAAGTCACTGGCCTGCTTAGATGCCGGCACCTGAAACGAATTATAATTGCTTCCGGTTAATCCCTCGACCTCTTTAAAATAGCTACCAAAAGCATCCGGATACAGATCAATCACAACAGAATCTTTCCCCTGAACAGGAATTTCGCGCGAACCGTAATCAAAGGCCGAAACAAAGAGAACTTCTTTCGCTGATGAAATTTTTATCCGAAACACCCCATTTTTATCGGTTGTTGCTGATACACTTTTTTTGAAGTCGGTGATCTGTGCTGCCGTAATAGGTAGTTTAGTATGCGCATCACGTACTACCCCGGCAATGGATAACATTTTTTGTTGTCCTTTTTCTGTACCCGCTGATTTTACATTCATAACGCCAATGCAAAACAGAAAAGCTGATACTACGCTACAATATTTCATGATGAAACAAGACCGGGTCATTGTCAATATATTATTTATATTTTTCATTCTGATACTTTTTAAATTAGCCGCCCTATTCTACCGGTTCCAGGAGTATACAATCCAGACGCATTGTCCGGTTATACTTAGTTGTCTCTGATGTTTTTGCTGCATTTTCTACTCTGAGCGCTACAGTAATATCTGTTATTGCAAAACTTTCAGGATCAATCAGGTTACAATATGGAAACTGATAATTCGAAGCCACCAGTAACTTTGTCGTCTGGGTTCCAGTTGTCTCTTTATTGGTTACGAGCGGTACTTCTGTCGGTGTTGTTTTTCCCGAAGCAATATAAGACAGATAAACGTTTACCTTGCAAGGTCTGGTGTCAGTAATATCAGTTATAATAGTCGGTACGAAAACACAATAAATATTGTATTTGGTGGATAACGTATTCGGTATCGGGAACTTAACAAAGACTTTCGAAATAGAGCTGGTTGTATTAGGCTCCGCTATAAGATATTTATCACCTGAAACATTAAAAGCCGAACCAAGTCCGCTACGCACATAAAGATCACAATTTGATTTGGATCTTCCATACCCCTCATCTTCAGCTTCAATGCGAATGGTTTTATTCCATGACTCTTTTGCTTTAAAATTCAGCGAATTAGTCACAAAAGCCAATCCATTACTTGCTTCATAAGATTGAGTGTTACGGAAAAGGGTATCCGGATTCTGGAAAATGTTACTGTTGGTCGAAATCAAAGAATCTGCGGCTGAAGGATTGCTTATTAATCCTTTGAAGACCAAATCCTGTACGAGAGTCGCTTGTGTACGCTGACGCTGAAGCGCCCCACCATTCTTCTCTACCAGACTGGATTTGTAGTACTCTTTTATCTTTTGGTAGGAACTTGTCCAGGCTTCGTTATTAGGCAGAAGTACGGTATAAATACTGTCTTCGTTATTTAATGCACCCCGCTGGGTAAGGAATTTATTAGTCAGGGTAAATACCGAGTCATACACCATTTTTCCACCTACATAACCGAGTTGTGTACTTGCATCTTTATCAAACTCTAACTTGCTTTGAGAGTATAAATAGGTTTTCAAAGAATCAAGACCGGGTTTCTGCCCAATGGATTCCCATAGATTGCTCAGGTAAGGCACATAACCGTTGAGGGTATGTAAGATACCGTTTGTGGTTGCAACATTTGAACTGGTTAAAGATTTGCCACCAAAAGTATAAGCAGAACCGACCCCTTTGGCGAAAGTAATCAGTTTGTTGTCTAACATTCTCAGCTGAACGGTATCGATTGCGGCTGTCGGGTGAGAAAAACGGGTGATATGATTTTCCACCAGATTACGGATAATAGCCGTATCCGTCAGGGCAAAGCCGGCAAGAGCACTGTTATCCGGAGCCCAGACCGTATAGGTCTGATGCTTGGCTAAAATGGTATCATAACCGCTTATAGCAAGCATCTGAGCGAATTTACTTAAATCCCCTTGAGCCTTAATGTATTCAGTCAGATTCAGATCGCTTTTCTCCGTTGACTTGAAGTTATAGTGATCACCCCAGTCGTCTTTACAGGATGATGTAAAGACGATCAATATCAGAGTGATTATAGCTGTCAGATTAAATTTCTTTTTCCTCATGGTACTTTTATTTTTTTCGATCATGATTAATCGGGTTATCAATGAGTATCTTCACTCTCCAATGTTTCCACAGGAACAAACTCCAGGTAGTCAAACATAAACTGTCCCTCCCTTACCGCTTTGACCGTAAAGACGTGCTTTTGGGCTTTATCAAAGGTGTATATTCCCAATATTCTTCGTAATACCGACGGACTGTTACGGGCAATTTGACCTCCATACCATACAGGAGCATAATCCCAATAGGTATCCGGACCTTTCATATATCCACGGTTGCGCATCATTTTGTCATTTTCATATCCGAAAGGATCCTGAGTGTCTGTTCCCGGTCTTACGAATCCGATAAGCGGGTCGCTGGCCAGAATACGTAAGTCGAGTGGAATTCCACAAGGAATGCTATCCCAATATAACTGAGCTGCACCACGACCTCCTGTCGGCTGATAACCGAAACGAACCTCGTAAGTACCGGCTGGGATCGGTGGAGTGACTACGGAGAAATTATACATTCCATTCAGGTAAACCTCATCACCCTGATAATCCAGATATCCGCCAAATGCATTCAGATAACAGAAACGGGTTTCGTCAGAACAAGTCAATCCTTCGATATATTTAAACTTTTTATTATGTGGGAAGACCCAGGATTGCACTTTGCCATTACCACGCATATTGTTGTTTGTTAATTCTGGGAAGAAACTTGCAGCATCCATTCTCAAACGCTTACTTGCCAGTTCGCTGGCCACACTCAAATCGTAAACCAATACTTTATCGATCTCATGATATACACCATTTGTTGCGTCATTATCAAAGTTTGTCGAAACAATTTTGACAGCATTCCCGGTTTGTGAGTTCTTATTAATCAGGTTTGCTCCACCGCTCGCTCTTTCTACTTTAACCTCCATAAGGGTATTCGGACACATCGTTTCGATATACTCATACATATCATATGTTTTGAGCATGTGCTTTGTATCATAATCATTGATAAACTTCGAGTAGCTTAACTGTTTATTAATCAAGTGATATGCAATAAACCGATTCAGGCTGTTCTTAGGATTGGTTATATCGGAAATACCGGCATCTTCGGGATATACGGTGTTATACACCTTTGCTGCATAAGTTTTCATAGAAGCTAAATCCGTAATGCCGTTTAATGCCAATGTAGAATCACTCTCCATCAATGCCGTAAATCCAAATTTTTTAGACTTTGGCAATTCGTCAATAGAACCACTACCCTGCACGTAAGGTGAAGCTACCAACGATTTGTAATCATCCGGATCATAACTTTCATCAATAGTTGGCATTAGTTTATTGGCCAAGCCGGTTTTCTGGAGAGCATCATAGAACAGCGTGAACTTTTTATCATTCGCGATAGCCTCAACCAAAGTAAATTCAGTAGGATTGATCACCTGATTAATGATGTGTAAAACGCCGTTACTGACCGTATCATCTCTTTCTACAATTTTCGCGGTTTTATTGACATAAATGGCCTGATTACCACCTTCAGTTCCATAAGAAATCGATATGAAGCGATCACTCATTGTCATGTTAGGTAACCGTCCTTCTATAAAATCATCTTTCAAGAGTTTTTCACCTTTAATGATATGATCATAGGCGATCTTTTTCAATGAATCCAGGGAAAATTCTGTCAGGGATGATTTTCCACGGGCTTTATAAAAAGCAAACATCGCATCATTTGTTGGTGCAAAACAGGTAAATTCACCATACCCGTTAAGTAATCCCATCACCTTTGTGGTATCCAATAAACGGGTAAATTCCGAAAATTCGTCTGGGCGATCTTTCAGGAACTGGCCCATCATCTTATTGGTAAACGTATAATAGTTTCCCCCGATTTTATCCGAATCAAGGCAAGATGATAAGAGGAATGATATTCCAACTAATATCAAACCGAGCCGATAAAAGCGACTTAAAGTTGCTATTGATTTATCGTTTTTCATGTGACATAATTATTTTTTGTTTGACTTCACTGGGACTCGCAGAAAGGGTTATTCTTATTGACACAAACCTTATATATCTGTTCGTCCCAGGTGCCTTGGTTATTTTTATTCTTCGACTTCAATAACAGGCTGTAACAACTTATATCCAATATGTTACCTACTGTATCATCAGTCTCAATACAATATAGATATGAAAAAATATTTCCTACAGAGGCTTTAGCTGAATAAGAAACAGTCCATATCATTTACTGTTTGTCTTTTTATTACTTGATGTTTCGGCATAGAATGGATTTTGTTTCAGACTTGGATTGGCTTCCAATTCGTATTTATAAATCGGCATATACAATGCATTCATTACCGAAAGATTGCTGAACTGCTCCTCTCCGGAAAGTTTCGGAGACAGATAGGAAAGCAACTCTGTAGTTGTATTAGATCGTCTGGCCAATCGGACCAAATCGAACCACCGTTTGCCTTCAAACATCAACTCTCTTTGTCGCTCACGCAAAACGAGTTTCTCCATCACTTTTCGTTCACTGTAATTCACAATATTGAGGGAATCACTACCTGGGTTAGAGCGTAAGTAAGTAGCATTTACCATATTCAGTGCTTCTTGTAAATCTCCTTCGCCACGGTTCAACTGGGTTAATGCTTCAGCTTTCATAAGCATTACATCAGACAAACGATAGACAATCCAGTTTGATGTCGTATTTCTGTAGAAATAGGTACTATTTCCGTTTACATCCTCTTCCCGTTTGATACCTGCATATTTGAAAATATTATAGAATCCTGTTGCTGCAGGTGTGTAGAAGTCTTTCTCGCGAATATCCTTCGTACTTTCAGTGGTTGATCCGACTTTATAATTGAAAGGACAATATTCGCTTTTTTCACTCCCAAGAACCGGAGAGAAGCTCACAACCCCATTAGGCAAACCTGCATATCCATACAAGAAGCGGACTGGATTGTTTAACTGTACATTATCATCAAAGTTCAATTCGAAAATACTTTCTGTCGAATTCCCTTCATAAAATACCTTTTTGTACATTTCATCAGATTTTACAAGCTTGAGATTATTATCTGATAAAACAGCATTACATGCTTCAACACATTTGGTATATTGCTGATCCCACAAATAGACATCAGCCAATAATGCATTTACAGCATTCAGTGTTATACGGGCTTTGTCATAAATGCTGTTTCCGAAATTGACACGTGCATATTTTTGCGCTGTTTTCAGATCACGAATTATGTTCTGTATCACCACTGTGTCAGAAGACTGCGCGATATCATAATTCTGGGTATCATCTATACTTGGTGATTCTATCCATGGTACATTTTTGAAAGTTCTTACGAGATAGAAATAGCAGAGAGCCCTGATCGACAACGCTTCTGACTCCATGGCATGAAGATCACTTGATGTAAAGTTCTTATCCTTGTCAACGACTCCCGGAGCATAATGCAATACTGTATTACAATAATTAATCACCTGATACATAGATGCCCAGTTACAGTATTCGTTTGTTGGAGTGATATCAACATCCATGATTTTTTGAACCGAATAGGATGAGTTCTGACCAGAAACCACATTATCAGATCTCAACTCTCCCCACACAATCATCCGGAACACATTATTATCAAGGATAAGTCCCCGGTAACATGCTGAAAGCACCTCATCGGCCTGGGATTCGGTCTGCCAGTAATCATCCAAAACAGTCTCTCCCTCAGGCTTAATATCTAACCAATCGGTACATCCTACTGACATAAATGCCAGCAAAACCGATAAAACTATGAGTGATATTTTATTTTTAATCATTTCTGTATATATTATAATCCAATTGAAACTCCCAGGGTAAAGTCTTTTGTTCTCGGGGTCTTGGCATCATCGTAACTTGTACCTAAGCTGCCATAACCGACCTCCGGATCAACTCCAGAATATTTCGTCCACACCCACAAGTTGTTGAAAGTGAGATATAGACTCATCTTACTAATATGGTACTTTTTCAGGTCCTTAGATGGTATGGCATAATTGAATGTCATGTACTTAAAGCGTAAGAATGACCCGTCTTCGACATAGCGGTCACTTCCCAACCAGTTGTAGCCATACAGAAACAGAGCTCTCGGCATATCTGTTACGTCACCGTCTTTTACCCAACGCCAGTCAACTGATTTGCTCTGATTGTCATTACCATACATATTCTCAGCATTCATGCGGGCACGGTTAATAATCTTATTGCCATATCTGAAGTTGAAGAACATATTGCAGGACAGATTTTTATATCGGAAAGTTGGACCAAAACCTCCACTGAATTTTGGGTTCGTGTTTCCAAGATATACTATATCTAGCTTGTCAATATTACCGTCGTGGTTTATATCTTCATAGATAGCATCGCCACCTCTGAATTTGTATGGAAGAGCTCCGGTTTCACCATAATAGTTGAAATACATCGGCATTGGCTCTCCTTTTTCATCCATATTCACGTTACCATTAACATCGCGTGACACAGGTGCATTCTCTTGGGTACCGGCTTTGTATTTATCATACCGATAAACACCCTTGTAGCGGAATCCATAAATTGAACCAAAAGAGTTTCCTTCCTGCACACGCTGCAGGTAAGAGCCGTTTAAGTAGTTAAAGCTACTATTGAACCCAGCCAATATCTTTGGATCAAGACTAACCAGCGTATTTACATAGTTCGCAATATTGAACTTGAAGTCCATGCTGAAGTTTTTAGTCTTGACGATCTTATTTGCATAGAAGTTAATCTCCCAACCGTCGTTATCCATGATACCGGCATTTACATAAGATAAATCGGTAAATCCGGATGTAGATGAGACTGCTTTATTCTCAAACAACAAGTCTTTAGTCCGTTTTTTATAATAGTTAAGGTCAAAGACATAGGTATCATCCTTAAAACCAAGATCGCAACCGTGATTCCACGATGATGTGGTTTCCCATTTCAGATTATTCAAACGTAACGATGTCGGTCTGGTCGCAGGCATATCGACATAACTATTAAAGCTTCCGTAACGGCTGTAATGCAGGTACTCATATTTGGGCTGGTTACCGCTAATACCCCATCCCGGACGAAAAGCCAGAGTACTTAACCATTTCTTTGTACCTTTCATGAACAGTTCATCTGAAATGATCCATTTAGCGGAAACTCCGGGAAAATTTCCGAATTTATTTCCGTCTCCGAATTTTGTACTACCATCACGACGGATTGTTCCTGAAAGAATATATCTCTCTTTATAAGCATAGTGAAAACGTCCCATTATACCGAGAGATCTCCAGTAAGAACGTGCTGTAGATGCTCCTTCCAGGTACGCTTCGGTAGAAGCGTCAGGAATATCACTGGAAGGTAATCCATACGACGTAAATCCCTGAGCCGATGAACGTCCCATTGTATTCTGAACAGATCCGTATAATAGCAAGCTGTGATCTTTGTTTGTAAAATTGGGTTGCCAGGAAATGTTGTTATCGGTCTGAATAACTAAACCTTCCGTATAACCATAATCTGAGCGATTAACTAACCGGCTATCCCAGGTAAAGTTTGAAACTTCCTGAGGCAAGAACTTCTGGGTTTTGTTATTATTCAGGTCGAATGACACATACATGTTATATCTCAACATTTGTTTGTTGGGATCAAGCAGGTCATACTGTAAGCGGAAAATTGGTGTGATCCGGTATGTTTTAAGATCATTTGTGGCAAGTCTGGCCAAAGCTACCGGATTGAAGAGTTCCTTTTGGTCCGTGTACAGATTTGATGTTCTAGGTATGGTATAATAGACATTTGTATTATTCCCATTAGCATCCTGAGCATAAACACTAACGTTAGGCATTTTCTTGTAAGCTAATGCCAAAATTGATTGATCTTCATTCGGATCCCCTGAAACGCCATTTGATCCTCCATAAATATCCTGGACATAATTCATATGGTTATCTGATTTTGTAAAAGAAAATTCAGAAATGAATTTTAGGCGGTCAGAAACAGAATATTCCAGATTTGCCCGCGATGAAATACGATCCAAATGTTGTCCAATCACCGTTCCATCCTGACTAAACATACCTCCGGAGATTCTAAACTGTGCACGCTCTCCTCCACCAGAAATAGTCAGATAATGGTCGTTAATCTGACCTATTTGGGAAACTTCTTTTACCCAATCAGTATTGTTATTAAAGTTTTCGTATTCAGAAAAAGTCGGGTCATAGTTAAACTCCCGCATATTTCTTGTTGCATTTCTATCCTGACGCGGATTGAAATAGGACTGCTTCATCAGCATGGTGTACTCGTCCCCGTTGAGCATTCTCATCCCCTGAGGCTGCTGAGTGTGTGTATAACGGTAAGTGTAATCAATACGGGTAGGCCCCATTGCTCCTTTTTTGGTCGTAATCATCAATACACCATTAGCTCCTTTCGAACCCCAAATAGCAGAAGCCGCGGCATCTTTTAATACCGTAATAGACTCTATATCGTCCGGGTTAATACTCAACATATTGGCATATTGCTCCTGATTGGAGTTGGCAAAGTCAAAGTTGGCATCAATTTGCACTTCATAAGGTACTCCATTCACTACGATCAAAGGCTCAGCATTTCCGTTAATGGATGATGTACCACGAATACGCATAGAGGTACCACTTCCCGGGTCTCCCGAGTTAGAAACAATATCAAGACCGGCAATTCGTCCCTGCAAAGCTTCATCTACAGAAGAAACCTGAAGACCTTCAAATTCTTTGGCATCAATGGTCTGCAAAGCGGTTGCAATCTGACGTTGCGGAATACTGAAACCGCCCTCGGCATGCTTACGCTGGCCTCTGATTTCAACAGTTGCAAACGTGCGGACATTTTCTTCCATCGAAATATTCATTGTCCTGTTTCCGTCAATCTTTCTGGTTATTTTATTGAATCCTATGTAACTGAAAGAAAGACGATTCTCTGTATTCTTGATTTTGAGGACATAATGTCCGTTGACATCTGTCAAAGTTGCTCCAACCACACGATTGGTTGCATCGATTTCCGATACTGTCACTCCTATCAACGGATTTTTATCATCTTTGGAAATGACATTACCTTGTATAATTGCACCACTTCCCGTTTGTCCGAAAGCCCTCCAGGGGAACATTAACAAAAAGAAAAGCAGTAATTTGGCTATTCTAGATTTCATGCGTCATTAGTATTTTTGATTATTCCACATTATGACCGAAAGTATTCGGTTTTCCAGTGAGTATTAGATCCTTATTTAAAGTTTAGCACATTATCAATCTGATGAATAACAGCTGTTGAAGAGGTTGAAATTGAGGACGATGTAAATACTGTACCCGTTCCTGTCCCTGTAATCTCTTTAAAGTTGGCCGGTAAATCATTGAAAATGTAGTCTCTTGCCATCAAATTGTACAATCCATTTGATGTCACAACATGAGCCGTACCGCCATTTTCTGTACTAATAGTCAAATTATCGCCACTACCCGACACTCCAATCCGGTAGAATTTATTCATGTAAGTTCCAAACTGACTTGTTAGATCATCCAACTTCAATGTTGCCGACTGGTAGATTCCATTTACAGCATTACCACTGATAAACACAGAATTATCCTGGAAGTGATAACGAAGGAAACGTTCCAGTTTGGTAATCGCAGCAGCTTTTGCCGTCGCATCCGTCATATCATTTATACCGATAATGCCTGTACGTGAATCCCAGGGAATGATAACCCCGCTGTTTATCGCACTTTCTATAGCTGCGTTAGTTGGAACATAAACCGTATAATTAAAAGTATTAAAGAACTTCACATTAAAGTCTAGTCCCGAATAGTTTTTCTTTTTGACAAAAATATTCGAAGTAGATGTAGATGGGAAACCATTCAACAGAGCAAAGAATGCACTGAATTCCGGCTGTTCACTCAGAATCTTATATACGGATTTCAACGGTGCCTGAATTGGTTTATCTATGAAGTATGTGTTACCATTAGTCTGTGCATAAATATTCTTCACACTTACTTTAGTACCTTGTTCGATATCGCCACCTCCTCTTATGGTCAGGTTGGTTCCTGTACCTGCAACCTGTAAAATGTTGGTTCCTTTAGTCTGATAATATTTTTTGCCGGTCTCCACACTTCCTACAACAATATGTGAATTCAGCATATCCAAAAGACGGTCCTTGATGAAGGATGAAGTGGTAATAATACCTATAGAGTCACCCATTTCTCCGGTTGATTTATTATACTTATACACAGTTGCATTAACTGATGAAGTCTTAGTGTTATACCAGAACTTCAAAGCAGCAGGAACATCTTTGTTATAGGCAATCGGATCAATATATTTGGTAAATCCATCATCGGTCGGAACAAAAAAGCTATACTTACTCACCAATGAGTTCAGGTAAAGCGTAAAATCATTCTGTGCGATCGCCCAATAAAACACTTTGGTCTTTTCACTGAATAATACCGGAGCATATACTGAAACATAATGGTCTGGTGGATAAACTTTGTTAGTCACATACACAGCACCATTTACACCTACATAACTACTTTGGATATCGGCTTTTTGGACCGGAACAGAAGAGTTCTCATCATCCATCATACTTCCGAAACGACTCGGAATCGATTCGAGGAAAGAGGTTCTCATGTGACGTTTTATCAACAATCGGACAATGTTATTGGGTATATTATCCCATGAACCGAATCTTTCTTTCAGGATTGTTCCAGCACCGGTGTTAAAATAAGCATCCATCGCAGCATCGTTAGGGACAAACATGGCAGCCATGTCTGATTCCAGCACATTACCGGATGTAGGGCGTACATAGCTATTCCATCCCGGATCAAGCGGTAACTGGTAATCGGTTCCGATCAGAGAATTATTTGGATAGTATGTTGTTCCGGTGGCATTACCATTGACAGGTCCTACTGTTGAAAAATAATGCTTTACAAAAATCGAATCAGTAAATTCCGGATGAAGACGTTTGTATTCATTCGTATAAGATTCATTATAATACGGTGCACTGTAACGATCTAGTAATAAAGAGAATATCCTAGTATTGCTGTTTCTGCGAATGTATTCTGCCATGTTGGCCGGCGGCATTAAAACCTCATCCAAAACATTCACATAACCATTCTTGCATCGGATATCACGATCAATGATTTTTTTGTCAAAAATGTAAGCATCACCCGTAGTCCGGGTTTTACCTGTAATAATGCTAAAGTCTTCATCTGTCATCAAGGCTTGTTCCATCTGATTCTGAAGAAAATAAACCGTTGGAGATGCGGTGTTATCTTTCATCAAATACAAGCCTTTTGCTTTATGGTTATCCCAGTAAGTCCCTATAGGTAAATTATCGCCTTTATCAAAAGCAATACTATCATAGATAGAGACAGCAGTCTCGCTACGCATGGCTGCATCTTCTTTCAGGACAGATCCATCATAATAATTGGATAATCGCTCAATCAGGTAAGCATTATTGATCATGCTAAAATTGAGCAACAGTTTCTTCTGAGACAGAGTTAACTGATTGTACCCCGAAATACCGTTTTTCTGATAAAACCGGTTGAAAGCATCATCATCTGCAACAAAGAGAGTGACGCTTCCCGTCTTTTTCATGACATCCGTTAGTTTGAGGTCATCAATCAGCTTAATGTAATTAGTGTACTTACCACTCTCCTGCAAATAATCATAGATGCTGGAGCGTAACCAGTCCGGTTCGTTTTCTTCGAAGAAATAACCGTCCTTACAGGAGATAAATAACGAAACGCTCAAGAGTAATCCCATGAACAGTTTAGTAGGCCGGAACAAGACCCTCCTAAAGTAATTTTTCATTTCAATATTATATTTAAAGTTCAGCTACAAATAACTCTTTGGTTGAGTTCAAAAAAAAACAGGTCTGTCAGACTACAGAATATTGTAGAATCAAAATTGATTACAAAAATATAGTCAGCTCTTCTTCAGAATAAGCTATAAAATCGTCAAATAGAAGCTCTAATTGAGCAAACGGAAAGTAATACAAATCAAGTCTGAGATAATTAGTCATGAACAACCCTCATTGCTCATTATCTCATTTTCATATTCTCATGCTGGGTATATATCTTCTGAAATTCATAATCAAACATGTTACGTAAAATCATTTATTCAGTTGGAGTATTCTCATGAATTAAAAGTCTTTTATCGTTCATTTTGTTCATTTGTGATGAGATAAACTTTGGTTTTGATAAGTCTGATGAATCGAATTTCATCCGTCCGATATTGTATTTTCAGCTAATAGCCTGAAATCATATTTCAAGCTAAGAATTTAAGAGCCTGTTAAATTTTATTGCTCGACTTTATTTCGGGCTATTTCGAGGTAGATCTTTTGCTTTTATCCCGCAGATTTAGCGGGCTAAATCAAGGAGGAAAAGTGAAAAACATACCCGAAAGAGGCTAAAAAAGGAGCAAAGAAAGGAGACTATTCTCCTTATATAAATATGTTTCGGTAGAATTTAAACAGGCTCTAAAAAACTATTCCAGAAAACGAATACATTGAAAGCTCACTTAAAAGAAAACAGGAGTAGAGAATGCGTCATTGAAGTAAATGGATTATGTAAATAATCAGGTAAGAATCATTCGATTCTTACCTGATTTGTATTCTAAAGTTATTTCACAATTACCTTGCGAACAATATCATTGATTTTCACAATATACATGCCCGGTGTTACTGTAATTGTTTCTGCATTTTTCACTGTGACTTTACGGCCCATAATATCATATACCGATACTTTGTCACTTTCTGTCAATCCACTGATACGAATCATACCTTGTTCGGTTATGACACGAATGTTTTCGATTGAAACCTTAGTTACAGCTGATGTTCCCGGATTAGCAATGTAAGCTTCATTAAGATCTGTTACCAGATTGGCTTTTGCTGCAATCTCAGTTTCGCTTAATGCAGAGCTATATAAATGGAATCCATATACTAATGTATTACGGAGATAAACATCAGCGCCATAAATCGGACGACCCATCCAGTTACAGATTGTACCTACGAATCCATCTTTTGGCATTACTTTAGCCGGAGTATTCTTCACAGTTCCGGAAGCAATCGGAGTACCGTTAATATAGATGGTTCCGATAGTATCTTTCTGAGTATATGCAAAGTAATTCCAGGTTCCTTTTGAGGCATTTGCACCAAAGCTAACCCCCTGTTCTCCATCTCCATACCAGGTACCGGTAATCTGAACGTTTTGGTTCTTCAAACCTGCATACATGGTTCCTTTGGGATCATTAACCGCATTTGTAGAGTTAGAGAAGTTCCACAACAGGTTACCCCAGCTATTGATTTCTGAATAAGAATCGTCAATACGGAAATAAGCTCCCATGGTATAATCATTCAGATGGTAAATAACTTTTCCCATATCAGTACCCATATCAAAGTAACCGGTACTGTTACCCAGATCAACAACATTGAACTGTTTGCCTGTGTTTCCGATAGTGTGGATTTTAGCCACATTTTTCACTTTACCTGTAAAGTGTTTTTCAGCAACATCTGTCACAACAGAATCGCTTACCTGGGAGAAATCATAATTAACCAATAAATTGCTGGCAAATTGGGTTCCATCTTTTACGACTACAGTTGCAGGAAATGACTTGGTCACTCTTTGATAACCTTTTGTCAAAGTAGCTGTTAAAGTAACATGGAAATTATAGAAGTCAGGACGGGTTACTACACCGGTATTGCTGATAATCTGAGGACAACTTGATTTCCACGAAATCATAATAGTCGGATCAAGTGTACCTTTAGTTGGTAAGGTAAGATTGGATTTCACTGCGCTCAGATCACCAAGGCTCAGATTATTCATTTCAGTATTAATCTCTGTCGGCTGGTTATTTGAATTTTCGGTATATGCTTTGTTCAAAGCTGCAATTGTATCCGGAACCATTAAAGTATTAATCATGTCATTTGCTGTCAAAGCTACATTATACATTTGCAGACCGTAAACGAGAGTTTTACGTAAATAAGAATCCGGAGCTCCATAAGGAGGACGACCAATCCAGTTAAAACGTGTACCTTTTACACCATCGATTCGCAAAGTATTGAAAGGATATGCTGCTACAGACCCTGATGTTACCACCGCACCATCAAAATAGATAGTGCCGACTGATCCGTTTTGGGTATAGGCATAGTGATGCCATGTTCCTGTCGTCGGAGTTTTATAAGGATTAAGATATGTTTCACCTCCACTATTCCATGCCCCGGAGGTAATCGCGTAATTCGTTTTTCCAAGACAAGCATACATGGTTCCTTTGGGATCACTCAAGTCATTTTCAGTATTAGAAAAACTAAATAAGTTATTTCCCCAGTCAGCATTACCGGTATAAGTGGAGTCCATACGGAAATATCCTCCTATCGTGAAATCACTTAAGGAATATACTGCCTCTCCAATCTGACTGCCCATATCGAAGTATCCCTGATTGT
Organism: Parabacteroides sp. FAFU027; assembly: GCF_022808675.1. Lineage (NCBI taxonomy): Bacteria > Pseudomonadati > Bacteroidota > Bacteroidia > Bacteroidales > Tannerellaceae > Parabacteroides > Parabacteroides sp. FAFU027. The sequence goes on along the minus strand of NZ_JAKZKV010000010.1, from coordinate 47,968 downwards.
TTCCCAGATCGAGCACATTATATTTCGTTGTATTACCAATGGTTCTGATTCGTGCCACATCCATCAGTTTCCCAACCAAACCGGTTCCGGAAGCATCCGTCACTTTAATCGTATCACCATCCAATGTAATGTTTCCTGATGCAAAATCCCAGTTAGCCAACAATTCAGATGTTGCTACAGGGTTCAGGGCAGAGACTGTTGCTGTAAATTGTTTGGTCAAAGTATAAACCTTACCTCCCAGTGTTTGAGATAAAGTCGCAGTCAGAAGAACCGGAGTATCGTATTTATCGGGACGAGACACCAGTACTCCAAATGTATCAATCATTGAAGCATTTGAAGTAGCCCATTTTACTGTAACCCCTTTAGTTCCCATTGTTGTAGGCAGGGTAAGATTAGAGCTAACGGCTGAAATAGTTCCCAGATCCAGAGCTGACTGTTGCTTTTTTAATTCATCAAGACCAGTGAGCGCAACAATATCTGAATTGGTTAATGCTCTGTTATAAATGCGGAATTCATCCACACTACCGACAAGTGCAGGATCGTTAAACTGAGATTTTGCAATATAGTTCTGTGTGGTTGATCCCAAAGAAGACGGAGTCAGAGTCATGTTGGTATTGGTACCAACAGCTACACCATTAATATACATAGTACCCGTATTTCCTTGTACGGTTACTGCAACATGTGCCCATGTTCCGGTAGTAATTGCAGTAGTACTATTGATTTGTTGTTCATTTACAGTAGCTGTTCTTATTGCAAAGCGAAGATACCCACTTCCAACCTGAGAAAGAAACATGTAATTGGTTGTTCCTGTTCCAAAATCAAAAATGCGTGGCCACCATTGCAGCTTATCCACGTTTACCCAGGTTGCTATTGTAAAATCAGTCAATGACGTTGTGATATCGTTCGGCAACTGTACATAATCAGACTGAGTGGCAAAATACAATGCATTTCCGTTATTTCCGGCTACGACTGTAGGTGATCCCATCTCTGATCCGATCAAACCTTTTCCAGAATCATCAGGGACTGAACCTCCGGATACATTATCAAACGAGTAATACAATTGCAGCCCGGTGGTCACATCCTGAGCATACAGTGAGGAAGAGGTAACTAACGCTGCCGTTAAGAGACAGAATTTCCCAATCTCTTTTACTTTCAAAAAGTAATTCTTTTTTTTCATGATTAATTGTGATTTAGTTAACGAATAAAATGCAGAAAGAGCAATCAATATTTTTTTCAGGCTAAATGGAGAAAACAACGATAAGAGAATATCTAGATTTCTTTGGTATAAGTTTTGTCTTTTCTTTGCTTCATGGTTAATTTGAAATAATGTATCAGACTTGTCTAAAAAACAGTTCAACAAAAGTATTAACAGCACGCCCTTACGCCAGTGGACAAACAGCCAAAAGAAGTGGACAAAATATCCAGAATAAATTTATCATTTTACGTTCATATCCGACGCGTCAGTAACTTAGAACGCAAATCATCATTAAACCAATTACTTGTTGTTGAGAGGCAGAGTAAAATCCAGCACCGGCACGTTTAATCAGACTGACAATGCTTGAGTCCACTCCGAAAACGAAGTTTTCCGGATATTCGTGATATTTTAATTTTGCAAATCGCTGTACTTTAGAATTATACAAATACAATATTCGTGGATTCGTGGCAAAAATAACTTTTCGGAGCAGACTCAATGCTTTGAAATTTCTTTTAACAGACGCTTCCGGATACCACAAAAGACTACTTAATCTATGATCCATATAAAAAACGGAATACAGACAGCTTCACTCTTCCTCCGATACTCCTCCGATTTTGCTCCGATAACGTTCTGGGAGAACATTGCAATATTTAGCTCGGTGCTTACCTACCGATGTATAGATATAAAAACTCAACAGATACGACTATATCAGACAAAAAATCCACTTACTTTCTCTTTTTGTCCACTCTGACATCCTGAATCAGAAGTAATTTTGTAAGAACCAATAATATGTAATCGTCACTCAAATCATTTCTAACTAACAATGAAAAACAAATTACTCATTTCGGGAATGCTTTTGCTGCTAACTTGTCCAATACTTCAACAGGTCAGGGCTCAAAACGCTATTTTCATCAGGCTAAACAATGGTAATCAAAACAATGTAGCCCTGAATTCACTAAACAAAATCACATTTTCAAGTACGAATCTGTTCCTGAATCTAACGGATGCATCGACAAGTACATTTGCAATAAGCGATATCAGCAAGATCACTTTTGGAACATCTTCCGGAGTTTCAGATATAAAGGATGAAACTGTTCTTTCAGTTTATCCTAACCCGGCATCTGATTTTATCAAAATCAAGAACCTGGCTGGAAGTGAATCTCTAATCACCATATACAGAATAGATGGAGCTATTGCTCTTCAAAAAACAATAAATAACGAAAATCAAACCATAGATATCAGCGGATTATCCAACGGCTTATATCTGCTACAAACAAGCAATAAAACTTTAAAATTCACGAAACGATGAAGAAAACGGCTTTTATATTGATGATTATTGCGTGTTTTGTTGCTTTACATGCTGAAAACAAACTTTTTATTTTCAGACCAAACGGTTCACTCGTTGGAAACTTTGTTTCTACAATTGACAGTATCAAATTTGCCACAAACAATACCATTTTACAGCTTTATAAAAATGACAATACTGTATCTTCAGTAACAGTATCCACCATTGACAGCATAAAAATTACGGACGAAACGACACCGTCATACACGGCACCCGCTTATGCGGACGACTACTCTGCAATATCTTCCTGGAACTATGTATTTAGCTGGAACTTAGCGAATGTCCACGACCCTTCTGTGGCCAGGTACGGAGACTATTATTATATGTATCAGACTGATGCTTCTTACGGTAATGCAACCAGTGGTCGGGGACACTACTTTGGCAGACGCTCAAAAGATCTGGTAAACTGGACCTATTGTGGGTTTCCAATGGCAAACACCCCTCCTACCTGGGTTAAAGATTCACTAAACGCTATCCGGGCACGTATGGGATTAGCAGCAATCACCAGTCCTTCATTTGGTTATTGGGCTCCTTGTGTCAGAAAAGTCGGCAATATTTTCAGAATGTATTACTGCGTTATTGTTGATAATTATATCGCTACCGGAGCTCAGAATACAACGGCTAATTTTGATAATTCATGGACTGAACGCGCATTCATCGGAATGATGGAATCAACCAATCCAGCTGCAAATCAATGGGTGGACAAAGGATATGTAATCAGTTCTGTGACTGATAAAACCACCTATTATCGTTCGAGTTTGTCTGACTGGAGTGCTTATTTTAAATGGAATGCGATTGACCCAACCTACATAGTTACCCCGGCCGGAGAGCACTGGTTAATTTATGGTTCATGGCATAGTGGAATTCCGGCTGTAAAGCTTGACCCGACTACAGGTAAGCCTTATCAATTAAACACACTGGCCGACTATGGAGCAAGAGTGGCAAGACGTGTAAATAGCGACGCAAACCGTTGGCAGGCACAGGAAGGCCCGGAGGTAATTTACAATCCTAAAACCGGATATTACTATTTGTTTCTTGCTTATGATGAGTTGTCGGTTGCATACAATACCCGTGTTTGTCGTTCGACCAGTATCAACGGTCCATTTTATGGGATCAACGGATCAAACGTAACACAAGGAGCTGATTGTTATCCGATTATCACTCACCCATATAAATTCAACAACCATTCGGGCTGGGTGGGAATTTCTCACTGTTGTGCATTTCAGGACACAGTATCAGGACAGTGGTATTTCAGCTCTCAGGCCCGACTACCGGCCAATACAAATGGTAATGCTTATAGCAATGCTCTCATGATGGGACATATTCGCAAAATGATGTGGACAGATGATGGATGGCCCGTTGTACTTCCTGAACGTTACGGTAATGTACCTCAAACAACGATTTGTGACAATGATCTGGTAGGTAATTGGGAGCATATCACTTTGAGTTACACGTATCAGACACAGAAAACCTCAACATCTCTGGTACTATCGTACGACTATAAAGTGTCAGGTACATTTACCGGAACCTGGTCTTTTAACTCAAAAACAAACACCCTTACCATCGTAAGTACCAGTGGCTTATTTAAGCTAAAGGTACAACGGGAGCTTGACTGGGAAGCTTCACCCCGCGTTCCAACGATCGTTTATACGGGATTAAATTCGAGCGGATATGCGCTTTGGGGCAAGAAAGTACAATAACACTGTTTACTTCATAAAAGAGAGCGGCTGATTCAGAAAAATCAGCCGCTCTCTTTTTTTAATATTTGGAGTTCTCTACAAACTGGTATTCAAATATAGAAATCTCAGCGATTTCAGTTTACTCACATCATAAACTATCACCAAAATCAACACGGAACTTAGCCATAAGCTTCTCTGCCCAATCGCTGGTCGGAGTGAGTTTCCCCATAAAGAAACGAAGCACTGCCGGTTCATAGGTAAATTTCAGGCCGCCAATCATTTCCCGGTTGTGATACAGCCATTCCAGGCGATCAAGCACATATTTGATTTGTGATAAGGTAAATACACGACGCGGGACAGCCAAACGAAGCAATTCCATATCGGCATAAGTCTCATTACCCTCTTCATCCCGTTGGTTGGAAATAGAACCGCGCTCCATGCCCCGCACTCCGGAAATCAGGAAGAATGCCGCCGCCAGGGCTCCTGCCGGATATTCTGTCTGGGGAATGTGGGAACAGAAGCTCATCGCATCGACGTGAGCACCCAACACTCCGGGAGGTGTGATCATTGGAATACCTTTTTTCTTAGCTTCATATACCAGGAACTTGATAAAAGATGGGCTTTGTGAAATCATGGTATCATCAAGCGTCTCATAAAGGCCAACTGCCATCGCTTCAATTTCCCGAACAGAAATACCTCCGTAAGTGAGGAATCCTTCATATAAAGGCACCAGTGTTTCAAGTTCGTGATAAATCGACTTTTCATTGGTACAAATACCTCCTCCGCGTGATGAACTGAGCTTCCGGGCTGAAAAATAGACAATATCAGCCAAAGCTGTCATCGCAAGCATAATTTCAGTCATCGACTTGCCGACGAATTCAGCTTCGCGTTGTTTCACCAAATAAGCATTCTCTCCTAACAAGCTGGCATCCAGAATAAGTTTTAGCCGGTACTTATCTGCAATAGCACGCACATCACGAAGATTCTGTACAGAGAAAGGCTGACCGCCGATCAGGTTCGTTGATGCTTCCATGCGGATATACGGGATATTATCCCTACCCTCTTTCTGAATCAACTCTTCTAGTCTCTCGAGGTTCATATTTCCCTTGAATGGATGCTCCGAGTCAATTTTATATGCTTCATCATAAAGAAGCTCTGCTATTTGGCCGCCATTTACGGTAATGTGAGCCATTGCAGTCGTGAAGTGATAGTTCATTGGAACCACATTTCCCCTTTTCACATACACCTGGCTCAATATATTCTCTGCAGCTCGTCCCTGGTGAACGGGAAGGAAGAACTTCTTACCCAACACATCTTCAACGGCTTTTTGTAGCTTCATAAAACTTTGCGAACCGGCATAAGCGTCATCAGCCTGCATCATCGCTGCCAGTTGGTTGTCGCTCATTGCATTTGTACCACTATCGGTAAGCATATCAAGGAAAACATCTTTTGTATTTAGCTGAAAGGTGTTGAATCCACCTTCATAAAGCGCATGAAGGCGCCTTTCAATAGGAACAAGGTGCAGTTTCTGAACAATGCGTACTTTGTGTAGTTCAAGAGGAATTTCTTCGCCGCTGTAGAATTTTACGGCTGTTGGAGAGGTCTGCTCGCTCATGATAATTGTATTTTAAGGTGATAAAATGTCATTCAGAAGTTTGAGCTAAGATAACCAGTTTTTTCTCAACAAATTACCTTTCATCCAAAATACTTTTAACACATATTTACAACACTGCTATTCAGCATAAAAAATGCGGATTTTGTAGTATATACCACAGAATCCGCATTTTTTCAAATAAAGTAGCAGACTTACAACCACTCTATCGTTTGCTCCAGCTTCATTCCACGCGAGCCTTTTATCAAGACTGTTGCTTCATTAATCGGGTATTCCTGAAGATAGTGCAACAAATCTGCAGTAGAAAGGTAGGATTTAAAATTGTGTTTTGATGTCGCAAAATTCTCGCCGCATAACAACACCACATCAAATTTGTATTGGCTAATAAGATCAACGACCTTCTGATGCTCTTCGGCGCTATTTTCGCCCAGCTCAAACATATCGCCCAGAATCAGGACTTTAGCAGCCGCTTCCATTTGTCCAAAATTGGTTACAGCGGCCTGCATACTCGATGGATTAGCATTGTAGGCATCAATAATCAGCTGATTTCGCTCAGTCTGCTTCAATTGTGAACGGTTGTTTTGTGGTTGATATTCGGTTAATGCTTCCGAAATATTCTCTTCAGATACACCGAAGTAAATTCCGACAGCAGCCGCAGCAAGAGCATTTGTCAGGTTATATCCACCGATCAATTGCGTTGTAACCTGATGCTTTTTGTCACTATGGCTCCATTCCAGAGCAAGGTAAGGAGAGCATCCGGTCATTTTTCCCCGGATATACAATCCCTCAGCCTCACCGTAAGTGATTTTATCGATGCCGTCTGCAATCTTTTGTAGATATTCGTTTTCGTTATGAATAAATATTTTTCCACCCTTAGCGCGCAGATAATCGTACATCTCTCCCTTTGTACGGATAACTCCTTCAAACGAGCCAAAGCCCTCAAGGTGAGCTTTCCCTACATTGGTAATCAGGCCGCAATCCGGCTCAGCAATCTCAACCAATGTCTTGATTTCTCCGGGATGGTTTGCCCCCATCTCGATAACGGCAATCTCATGAGACGAATTGATCTTCAACAATGTCAATGGAACTCCGATATGATTATTCAGGTTACCCTGGGTGAAAAGGACATTATACTTCTTACCCAACACTGCCGAAGTCAGCTCTTTGGTTGTTGTTTTCCCATTCGTTCCGGTTATTCCGATAACGGGAATCGTGAGTTGACGACGATGGTAATTGGCCAGCTGCTGTAAAGTTTCCAGACAATCATCGACCAATATGATATTTGAGTCATTGGCATATTCCACTTCATCCACAATCGCATAGGCGCAACCTTTATCTATAGCCTGTTGTGCGTACTCATTTCCATTGAAAGTATCTCCTTTCAGGGCGATAAAAATGGAAGAATCCGGACAGTTCCGACTGTCTGTCGTCACTACCGGATGCTTCTTGTACAATTCGTAAAGGGATTTGATATTCACTATTTTGTACCTTTTGTAAGTTTATAAATCGGGACGAATTTTCCCTATTTGAATCAACTGATTATTTTTTATATTTCAAAGCTTCAGGAATAGCAGCTTTGATTCTAGCGATACGAGTTTCATCCGAAGGGTGAGTACTCATAAATTCCAATGGTTTCTGGCTGCTCATTTGCGACATTCTTTCCCAGAATGGAATTGCCTGGTTCACATCGTATCCGGCCATCGCCATAAAGATAAGTCCCATCTTGTCGGCTTCTAGCTCTTGTTTGCGGGAGAATGGCAACATCACCCCATACTGAGCTCCCAGTCCATATACAGTCTGAGCCAACTGAAGGCTTTTCTCCGATTTACCGGTCATTGCCGCACTCAGAATATTACCTCCGTATTGGGCAACCATCTGTTGGCTAATACGCTCATTACTGTGTTTGGCAATAGCGTGCGCTACTTCGTGAGAAAGCACAACCGCAAGTCCGGTCTCATTTTTAGTATAAGGTAAAATGCCTTCATTTACCACAATTTTTCCACCAGGCATACAAAAAGCATTGGGTACCGAGTCTTTTACCAAATGGAATTCCCAGGAAAAATTGGCGATTTCAGCCTCCATCCCATTGGATTTGAGGTATGATTCAACTGCTGCGGCAATATTTTTGCCCACTTTCACCACCAATGCAGTATTGGTTTTACTGGTTGATGCTTTTGCCGTTTTCATATAGTCGGTAAACGACTGACTACTTAAAGACAAAACTTCGGCATCTGATACCAGCAATAACTGTTTACGCCCAGTCAACGGCACGCTGCTACATGCAGTAAGCAACACCAGGGCTGCAATAAATGAAGCAAACTTTTTCATAATAACTTTTGATGTTAGGTTTATCTGAAAATAACTATGCTATTTCCAAGTCAAATATTTCTTTCAGTTTAATTAACTCAGGATTTATATTCATCATCGCTTTCAGCTTTTCCTGCATGCTGTAGGCTTTCTGACGTTCATTGACTTCATTCACCCGGATATGCATCTGAATAGATGTATTCTTAAGCTTATTCTTGAGGTAGGTCACCATCGTTGTGGCATCCTGCTCCAGAATTTCCACTTGCTGGGGACCATCCACTGCGACTTCAAATTGATAATTTCCCTTCAATAAAGGACGGGCTGTCTGCATTGTTTTCTGCACCAAAATATTTTCAACGGTAAGACTTTGTGCATATTCGTTCCAGGCCAGAATCAACGCTTCATTATCAAAGGGCGTGTTTAGTGAAACAGATGGACCGCTTTGTTGGTTCAGACCAGCTGAGTCATCTTTTTTATTAAATCCGTTTTTGATAGAAAGTCCCGGCATCCGCGTACTTTGTCCCGCCGGCTTTGGTGCGGGAGGTGCAGGTGTCTGTGTCTTGGCAAAAGCAGGTGGCGGTGGTGGTGGCGGTGCTGTCACTTGCGGAGGAGGAGCAACCGTCAACGTCTGAACCGGCGCTGCACTTTGAGGACGTGCCTGTGGATGCTGAGCTTGTGCCGCTTGCTGAACAGGCAGCGAAACCGGATTTGCAGCGATAGGTTGAATATCACGCTGTACCGGTTGTGGCTGTACGGGTTGCAATATCTGGCAAAGACGAATCAATGTCAACTCCACCAGCAATCTTTTATTCTTACTAAGTCGGTAATTCAGGTCGCACTCATTACTGATTTCCAATGCTTTGTAAAGGAAAGCATTCTGGCACTTCTGAGCTTGCTGGGTATATTTCACTCCAATGGCCTCTCCTACTTCAAGCAAAGGTAACGTCTGTGGGTCTTTTGCAACAAGCAGGTCACGCAAATGCGAACTCATTCCCGAAATAAAGTTCTGGCCTTCAAACCCGCGATTCAGCACCTCATTGAAAATCAGCATCGCATCAATTACATTTCCGCTTAGAAACGCTTCCACCAACCGGAAATAATAATCGTAATCAAGGACATTCAGGTTATCAATCGTTGCCCGGTAAGTTATATTTCCACCGGTGAAACTAACCACCTGGTCAAAAATCGAAAGTGCATCACGCATACCTCCATCAGCTTTCTGAGCAATAACATTGAGCGCTTCAGGTTCGGCTGTTACACTTTCCTGTGAAGCAACATATTGCAAATGCTCCACGATATCATTGATACTGATCCGGTTAAAGTCATAAATCTGACAACGGGAAAGGATAGTTGGAAGAATTTTATGCTTCTCTGTAGTTGCCAGTACGAAAATGGCATGCTTAGGTGGTTCTTCCAATGTCTTCAGAAAGGCATTGAAAGCCGACTGCGAAAGCATGTGCACCTCATCGATGATATAGACTTTGTATTGTCCGATTTGCGGCGGGATACGAACCTGCTCAATCAGCAAGCGGATATCATCCACCGAGTTGTTGGATGCCGCATCCAATTCGTGAATGTTATAGGAACGTTGCTCGTTAAACGACACACAGGACTCGCACTGATTACAGGCCTCACCTTCAGCCGTTGAAGTAAAGCAGTTAATCGTCTTGGCAAAAATACGGGCACAGGTAGTTTTACCCACACCACGCGGTCCGCAAAAGAGGAAAGCGTGAGCAAGTTTTTTAGTAATGACGGCATTTTTCAGCGTTGTGGTAAGCGCATATTGACCTACAACAGTGCGAAATGTGGCCGGGCGATATTTTCGGGCAGATACAATAAAATCTTCCATATTCGATTTGAGTCTTTAGCTGCAAAATTAAGAAAAAAACCCGACTCTATTTTTATAAGCGGTTCTTCGAAAATAATTTATCTTTGCAAAAAGTTCAGGTATGAAACGAGCATGAACAAAAGTTCATCAAAGAGCATGACATTATATGCGATACCGATAGCTATCGGCACCATATGTAGCCAAAACAAAGAATATAAATGACTATGAAATTCAAGGAGACGAAATTCTTTGCTTTTATCAAAAAATTCGGCAAATATCACATCACCATTGCGATATTCCTGTTTATTATTCTGGTCTGGGATGAGAATAATATTTTCAGCCGAATCATGCTGGACAGGAAAATCCACCAACTGAATGGTGAAATCGAGCATTACGAAGGAATTATTAAAGAAAGTTCAGACCGCCTGAACGAGCTGAAAACCAACAGCGATAATCTCGAGAAATTTGCCCGGGAAAATTACCTGATGAAAAAGCAAGACGAAGATATTTTTATTGTAGAAGAACAACCTAAAAAATGAACAAACCCATCAAAGTCTGGATGTTTTACATCGCAGCAGTTTTAGTGCTAATCTCAACAGCTCTGTTTATTACCAAATGGTTTTATGCCCCTTACCTTTTTGCTGTCGGGGCATCTGGAATGGCAGTTTACTACCTGTCCTCTCCTTATCAGGGAGAAAACACCCGACTGAAAAGATTGCATCGTTACGAAGTATTCACCGCAATCCTGTTAGTGGTTACCTCTTACCTGATGTTTAAGAATCAAAAGGGATGGATTGTAACGCTCTCCATCGGAGCTTTTCTCCAATTATATACGACATTTGTTTATAGTTGGGAAGAGAAAAAAGAGAAAGAATCAGACAAATAAAAAGGAAAGGCTGCCTCTGTTTAAAACAAGAATGCAGCCTTTTCTTTTTTCATACAATTGTCAATAATCAGCGTCTCAGACCAGCAACAATCCCAGCACGAAAAGCAATCCGAACAATAAGAAATTCCGGGACGACTGTCCAAGTATCTTATTCAGCTCCCGCCCGTGGTCAATACGCGCCATTTCCCGCAATGTCATAAAGTGAGGGTATAGAAAAGGAAAGGTTATAAGACCTATCCAGCTGTTGCCCATACTTTCATAACATATACCTGAAAGCAGACAAGCCGCTACGCCGGTAAATGCGTACAAAGACTTTCCGAAACCCTTTCCAAAAAGAACAATCGTAGTGTATTTATTCGTTTTACGGTCAGTGTCCACATCCCGGTAGTTATTACTGATAAGAATATTTATAGACAACAGCCCCATAATAGCCCCAAGCAACCAGGCCTCCGGGGTAAAATGTCCGGCTTGTACGTAATATGTAAACAACACTGGGACAAACCCAAAGAAAATCACCACAAAGATATCTCCCATTCCATAACGTGACAGTGGATACGGCCCGGTGCTGTACAAGCAGGCAAATACCACGCAGGCCAATCCCACCAACACCATGTTCCAACCACCATAACTAATCAGGCCAATCCCAAACAAACAAGCCAATCCCAAAGCGATAAAAGTAGCCCTCAACATAACCTTTGGTTTTACCCAACCCGAAGCCACAGCACGTGCCGGCCCGAGTCTCTCTTCGGTATCCACACCTCCTTTATAATCGAAATAATCGTTAGCAAAATTGGCCGCAATCTGCGCCAGCAAAGCAAACATGAGACAAAGGAAGGCTGCCAATGGGTTGAAATCACCCACTTTCCAGGCTAAAGCAGATGCTGTAAATACAGGCATCAGGGCTGCGGGTAACGTTTTTGGACGGGCTGCTAAAAGCCAGATTTGTAGTTTTGTCATAAATGTATAGAAGTTGTATTTGCACAAAAAAACCGGTAAATACCGGCGATCTTTATGAGACAAAGTTAAGACTTTTGTCCAACTTGTAGAAATATACTGCCATCTACCGTAATCCGAAATCACATCTAATCAACCACACTCAATCTTATGTTGGAACTCTCCGGTAAATTGAACAACCATTCCAGCTGACAACCAATCCCGATCTAATCTGTTAGATATAGAAATCATTGTTTCACCAATAATCAAAAGAAAATGGAACCCACAATTGCTAAGAAAGGCCCATACGCCGTAGATGTAGAAACTGGAAAGAACTATCATTGGTGCGCCTGCGGTAGGAGCCAAAACCAACCTTTTTGCGATGGTTCGCACAAAGAAACAGGCTTTACCCCTGTAGCCTTTGCTCCTACCGAAACTGGCAAAGCATTTTTATGCGGATGCAAACATTCAAACAACAAACCCTTCTGCGACGGCACGCACGCTAAGCTGGAATAAGTTACTAGGTAGATATCCTGACAAGAAGGTTAAAGACATTTTCCTGAGGAGTCATGATCAAAATCTTTGCTGTATTTGCCCAAAATGGGCAAATACAGCAAAACATATCAAGTTATCCAAAATGCAAGACGGATAGTATTGATAGAAAAGACGAACAATATCAGTGCATCCCCTGAACTGACGTTCTGTTTATATCATTTTCTTCTGCCACGTTCCCCTGCGCATATAGCCATAACAAAGTACCAGAAGAACAATCCAATACATATGTTCCGTCGTCCAGCACCAGGCAACCGAAGCCCGCTGAATCATAATCAGCCACCACATGTAGGAAACATACACAATGATACAAAGTACCTCCACCCACATCGCTACGCGTGTACTCCCCGTTCCGCTCATGGAATTAAAGAAGATGCTGCTGACTGCGGCCAGAAACAAAGAAGAGGTCAGCACCAGCAACGGGTAAACCGTATCGCTCATCAACGACAGGTTATCGGTATAAATCCGGATAAAGGGTTTCGGGAAAATAAGAATCGCAGCAACAACAGGCAGTAAGACATAGATTGCCAGACGGATTATCCGCCACGTCAGTTTCATCACCTTATCAGCCCCACCGGCCCCAATCTGATTACTGACCAGGGTATTGGCAGTCGTGCCGAAGGAAAGTATCGGCATCATCATTATCATATAAAGGCTACGGACAATATTTGACACCGCCAGCGAACGTTCTCCTAAATGTTCGATTCCGATAAAGAATATAAACCAGGTGGCGATTGCCAGAAAAGACTGAATCATGGTATATATCGATACCGATAGGATATGCCGGATTACATCGGAATGCAGACGGATTGTAAAGCGAAGATTGTATTTATCCACATCAACTTTCCTCAATGTATAAATCACTATAAAAAGCAACGCTACACCTTCTGCAATCACCGAAGCGAGGGCAGCTCCCCGGATTCCCATCTGTGGAAAACCGAAATGGCCGAACACCAGAGTGTAAGCGAGAATAATATTTACAATTGCCATGGTGACTGCATTCCAAATCAGAATCTTTGTCTGTGTAATGCCGATATACAAAGCACGGAAAAGACTATTGAGGAAAATAAAAAGTAACCCGAAGATACGGATATCCAGAAAAGCCGATGCAGCCTGATATACTTTAGGAGACTTCAGCACCACGTGCAATAAGGGCGAAGAAGCCGACTGTACCAACAAAATCATCGCAAGAGCCAACACAATCAGGAAAACCAGGCCGTGATTGAAAATCTCCCCGATTTTGTGAAACTGCTTTTCCCCGTTCCGGCGGGCAATCAATATCTGCGAGCCGATGCTGAATCCCAGTCCAATCATAAAAAGCGACATATAAAAGACGCCACCCAACGCCGAAGCGCCGAGCTCCACCTCTCCCACCCGTCCCAGAAAGGCGGTATCCGTCACGTTCACTACATTTTGCGCGACATAACTCAGGAAAATGGGATAAGCTACTTTTATTATCTCTTTATTGGAATACATGAAATGTGATTTTACAACTAAGGCACTGAGGACACAAAGATACACTAAGTAACCGTATATTTCTTAGTGTTTCTCCGTGCTCTTAGTGCCTTAGTGTTTAAAAAGTACGGGCATAAAAAAAGCCTGACAGTGCAGGCTTTGGAGTTATTTTACTAACTTGTTGTCAGAATCAGGGAAAATAATAGAAGGCTGGAAGCTCTTCGCCTCTTCAAAGTCCATCTGTGCGTAAGATACGATAATCACGATATCTCCCGGCTGGGCTTTGCGGGCAGCAGCGCCATTCAGACAAACGGTTCCGGTACCGCGTTCACCAGTGATGATGTAGGTTTCGAGGCGTTCCCCGTTGTTGTTGTTTACCACCTGAACTTTCTCTCCGGCAATCAGATTAGCAGCATCCATCAGGTCTTGGTCGATGGTGATGCTTCCGATATAGTTTAGGTTTGCATCCGTGATAGTTGCTCTGTGAATTTTTGATTTTAATACCTCAATTAACATGTCAAAATCGGGTTTTGTTACTCGGTTTAAGGACGAACCTTTCCATAGATTATATTATCAATCAGGCGAACCTCACCACAGAAAACCGCGATGCATCCTACAGCCTCTTCCGTATCGCTCCATTGAGAAATGGATTGCAACGTACGGGCATCCGCAATATCAAAATATTCTACCTGAAGTTCGGGAACCGTGTTCAGATAAGAAACCGTTTCGTCAATCACTTCCTGAACGCTTTTTCCGGCGGCAAAGTTACGACTTTTAAATAAAGCCTGCGAAATTTCCACTGCATTTTTTCGTTGCGTTGGAGTTAAACGCGTATTCCGGCTACTCATCGCCAATCCGTCAGCTTCGCGCACGATGGGACAGGCAATGATTTCGATATCATACTTCAACTGTTTCGCCATTTCGCGGATGATGGCCAGTTGCTGGAAATCTTTTTCGCCGAAATAGGCTTTGTGTGGAGCCACCGCATCAAAGAGCTTGCTTACAATCTGCGCCACTCCGTTGAAATGACCCGGACGGCAAGCACCTTCCATCACCGTTTCCAGGGATCCGAAAGCAAACTGACGGGTATCAGGCTCAGGATACATTTCCTCTTCCGTTGGAGTAAAAACGATATTGCAACCTGCTCCTTCCAGCAGTTTACAGTCAGCTTCCAGCGTGCGCGGATATTTTACAAGGTCATTCTTATCATTAAACTGGGTAGGATTCACAAAAATGCTTACTACCGCCACGTCATTCTCACTGACGCAACGTTTTACCAGTTGCAGGTGTCCGTTGTGTAACGCGCCCATTGTAGGAACAAAACCAACCGAACGCCCCTCTTTTTTCTGCAGGCCAATCTCCTGCTGCAATGCTGAGATGGATTGAATTATCTTCATGTTTGTATTCTTTATTCCCGGATTACTTATTTAATCAACAAATAGACTGACAATTAAGCATTAATCGCCTTAGAAATTCCGGTTTTGCGGGCACAAAATAAGTAATAATCTGTCAAAACGAGGGTATTTTAGTACACTAAATTTATTTCTAATTTCCCCCGACCGGTATATCCGTAGCGATGCCTGTTTACGCTTTTCTATCCCGATTGTGAATTGTAACGAGATTTTTACTCCATGCAAAAAGCGATTCGCCTAAAATATCTCTATCTTTGCGCACTTAAAACAAAGCAGTAAACATGGTAAAAAATGGCATTTTGGTTATTATAAATCCCCGCTCGGGAATCAGATTAAAACCTAACATCGCAAGACTTACCCGTTCTGTATTAGATAAAGAAAGATTTGACATCAATATAAGTATGACCGAATACGCGGGTCATGCTACCGAACTGGCAAAGCAGGCGATTGCAGATGGAATGAAATATGTAATTGTGGCGGGCGGCGACGGTACGATAAATGAGGTGGCAAAAGCATTGATTCACTCCGAAGTTGCTATGGGAATCATTCCTATCGGTTCGGGGAACGGTCTGGCGCGTCACATTGGAATACCGTTGGTGATTCGCGAAGCCCTTCAGATAGTCAATAATGAAAAGGTGGAGAATATTGACTACTGCGAAGCAAACGGTCACCTCTTTTTTACCACCTGTGGGGTCGGATTTGACGCCCGTGTCAGTTATAAATTTTCCAAAGGCAAACACCGGGGAGGCATCAATTACCTCCGCAGTATGATGACCGAATACCTGAACTACAAACCGGAAACATACGAGCTGGTCTTTGAAGATGAAAAGCGTAAAGAGAAAGCCTTCCTGATTACCTGTGCCAATGCGTCGCAATACGGCAACAATGCATTTATTGCACCGCAGGCCGACCTGAAAGACGGTATGATGGATGTGGCTATCCTGAAACCCTTTACTCCGCTCGATATTCTGCCTATTTCCCTGCAACTTTTCACAAAGAAAATTGACAGCAACAGCAAAATCGAGATTATCGAAACACCGCAACTGACCATCCATCGTGAAAAGGCCGGAGAGATACATCTGGATGGCGAGCCGATGTGGATGGACAAAACCATCGTTATCAAAACCATTCCCGCAGGGCTGAAAGTGCTCGTTCCCCAAAACCGGAAAGAGATGGACCACCCGCTTCAGGTATTGTTTGGTTTCATGTTCCAACAAATCAAAACGGTACGAAACTTCGTTGAAATCTGACATCAGAGAAGTAGATTGGACCGTATTATTAGAAAAACGATATTTTCAATTATCTTTGTTCGTAGTTTAAAACCCTAAAATATTTCGCTTTGAAATTAGATAAAACGCCTTCCGAATGCAGTAGCAAAGAAGATATCCGCGCTCACATTGACATCATTGACCGCGAAATCATCACACTCTTTTCCCAGAGATTCCAGTATGTAAAGGAAATCGTAAAATACAAAACCGATGCAGCCAGCGTCGTGGCCGAAGATCGCAAACAGGAGGTTATCCGCGTAAGAGGACAATGGGCCGAAGAGCTCGGTCTCGAAAAAGAGGCTTTTGAAAAAATATATGCTATCCTCATCGAGTACTTCATCAAGGAAGAGATGAAGATACTGGGACACAAGTAGGGAGTGAGGGAATGAAGGATTGAGGGATTGAAGGAATTTGAGAATCTCAATTCAAAATAAATCCGGCAGTTCTTTCAGCTTCTGCAAGAAATAATGAACAATGAAAAATTCACATAATATGTATCTGGAAAATATCAAAGTAATGGACTGCACCATCCGCGACGGCGGATTGATGAACAAGTGGCAGTTTAGCGACGACTTCGTCAGAGGCGTGTACAACGCGTGCGTGGAAGCAGGCATCGACTATATGGAAATCGGCTACCTGAGTAGCGAAAAGGCTTTTGACCGCAATGAAATGGGTCCGTGGAAATTCTGCCACGCCAAAGACCTGGAGCGTATCGTGGGTAAAAACGAGACTAAGCTTAAACTTTCAGCGATGGCTGATATCGGTCGCATCGAATTGACTGACATTCCTCCGGCTTCTGAAAGCGTGCTGGATATGATCCGCGTAGCATGTTACGCGCATCAGGTGGATAAAGCGGTTGAGCTTGCTCACCACTGCATGGACAAAGGCTACGAGACAACCATCAACCTGATGGCGGTATCGACTGTAGGCGAAGTGGAACTCAACGAAGCGTTGGCGGATATTGCCAAATCGCGCGTTCCGGTCTTCTATGCAGTAGATAGCTTCGGCAGCATGTACAACGATACTGTTTCACACCTGGTGAATAAATACAAAAACGCTCTTCCGGGCAAAGAAATCGGTATCCATGCGCACAACAACATGCAACTTGCGATGGCAAACACCATTACTGCCATCCAGGAAGGCTGTACCATGCTCGATGCTACATTAATGGGCTTGGGCCGTGGCGCGGGTAACTGTCCGATCGAAATCCTGATTGCATTCCTCAAAAATCCGAAATACCGTCTGTTGCCATTGCTTCAGGCCATTCAGGATCACATCCACCCAATGCAGAAATCCATCGACTGGGGTTATCACATCCCTTACCTTATCACCGGGGCGCTTAACCAACACCCACGCAGCGGTATGGCATGGATGGATTCGGATCAGAAAAATGATTTCGTGACTTTCATGCGTTCGATGCACGATAACGAACTCCTCGAATAGGAAACTCTCATAAAGGAAAAAGCTGCTATAAGTCATTGTAGCAGCTTTTTTATTCTCATCTTCTTGTTTTCAGAAAATAATATCCGGGACCAAGATTGAGGTGAAACGCCCAGTTATAGGTATCCACCGAAATCTCATTTTGATTGAGACGGGCATATCCGAAGGTCGTCTTTGCCTCCAGATTCACAAAGAAGCGTTCCGTGATTTTCAAATGTTGTGAATATCCCATCTGTATCGCCAATCCCGATGGCACGTATCCCTCTCCAAGCCAACCGCGATTTTCATCGAATTCTACCCCGCGAATGATAAATTCCGGATGTGCTACCACCATCCCTATCCCGGCACGAAGGATATTACCCCGCAGATCAATCCCCCGGTTTAGGATCAACATATTAAACCCGTGGGAGATCGCAAATCGTGTTATTTCACTATTCGGATTCTCGAGGTAAATCTTGTGATGAATAAGTTCAAGCTCCCATGAATAGTTTTCATGCCAGCGGCTCAGGCGGAAGTCATAGTAATAAGGAACCTCAAGGGGTTCTGTGCGATATTTGGCAATAAAGCTAAAGTCGGGTTGATTCGTTTGGTGTATGACAAGGGGTAAAGGGATATTTGCTACCACTCCGCTCTGTATCTCCAGAGAATATGAGGATTGGGAAAATGCAACCGGACAGAAACCGACTCCTATCAACGCAAGTAATGCAACTTTCAAATGAAAGTTATGATACGAAATGGATTCACTTTTCATGGCAGGTAGATTTAATGTTGGGACAAAATAAAGAGACCAACATTATTATAACACCTTTCTCTACATCAATGTTTCTGCCTGTCTATTCATGCTGATGAGCCTTGATAAGGCTAAATACATCAGCTCCCGCTCTACATCTTCAAATAAAACGCCTTCGTAAGAGAGATAAACTCTTCACTGTAATGATGGCGAGCCAACTCTACCAGTAACTCATCTTGTTGCAATTCGCGCTGCACATTAGAATAGGAAACCAGCAATCGTTTGGGCGCAGCGCCCGGCTTGGGGATGACAAAGGTCTTGCGGACAGGAAAAAGAGCCGCTGACTGAGCAATTGCGTCCAGCTTCTGTTCAACATCCACCGGCACCACCAGCGAAATCAATCCGCCATCATTGAGCAAACGTGCTGACACGGTGAGCAAATCATCATACGACAGGGAATCGGTATGACGGGCAAGAGTGCGTTGCTTATCCGGCGATTGCAGGGAGAGATCAAAATAGGGAGGATTGGAGACAATCAGATCAAAGCGCTGTTCCGGTTGAAAATGCAGGATATCGTTCTGCACCACCTCTACCCTATCGGCAAAGGGTGATTCCGCCACATTCTCCGCAGCTTGCGCTGCTGCATCTTCATCCAATTCTACGGCAATTACCGAAGCAGCATTTCGCTGTGCCAACATCAGGGCAATAAGTCCGCTCCCCGCACCAACATCCAGTACCCGCATTCCTTCTTCGACAGGCGCCCATGCCCCGAGCAATACCCCATCGGTGCCGACCTTCATCGCACATCGGTCATGATGGATTGTAAACTGCTTAAACTGGAAATAGGGATTGGCCATGATTGTTGCTTTATGGAGTTTGAGGTGCAAAAGTAGCAAAAAGAGGCCAGAATCACAGGACACACTCCATTTCGATCAAATTGCACCGATTTTCCTTCAAAAAAAGCACCATTCTTGGCATAAAAACACTATCACACTGATTTACTGCAAAATACTATATACCTAAAAGGGCTTAGACTTTTAGTCAAAGGCCTTCGACTAAAAAGAAATAGGCTTCAACTTAAAAGAAAAATGGTTCTTCTTTAAAGAAATATGCTTTGTCTTAAATGAAAAAGCCTTCGACTTAAAAGAATAGGGTTATGACTTAAAGGAAATACGTTCCATCTTTAAGGAAAAGAGTATCTTCTTAAAGAACCAAGCTTACATCTTCAGAGAAATCTGTATTTCTTTTAAGTCGAAGCTCATTTCCTATAAAGAAATGAGCTTCGACTTATAGATGAAAACCGTTGATTTAAAGAAGATGAACATTTCCCTGAAGGAAACAGGCATTTCTTTAAAGCTGAAAGCTATTTCCTTCAGGTAACTCACTATTAACTTTTGGGAAATAGGTATCGACTTAAAATCAATTACCATCATTTTAAAGGAAATCGACATTATATCGCGTCATATCTTTATCTCTTATATATAAGAATAATAACTTCAATAAAACAGCTATTCTTCTCTAAGAGAATGTGATTACAAATTATACAATATTCCCCTCCCTCTTCCAGGACTCATAACACACATAGAGTATCGGTATTGACTAATTTGCATACATCCTCCGCTTCTGAATCCTCTTCAAATATCTTATTATACATAAACAGTCAACTTATATCTTAAATAGATATATTACTCATTTACTGATATATAGAATTACAACAAAATAATTTTCACAATTTACCCACTCAACCTTAGTAATATATTCAAATTTATTCATTACTATTGCAAATGTTTATATACTACTATTATTAATCACAAATGACAACTATTAGACAATTCTAATCAGATTAATAAATTTCAAATTCAAAAAATATGAGTAGACCAAAGATTCTCAATAATCTTGAGAAATTAAATGATTCAGCGTTGAGCACAATGGCTCAACATATCATTAATTCTTTGACGGGAAATTCCTATTTCCCTGCGCTCACCCCATCTTTAGATGAGGTTACCACCGTAAAAAAGGAATTTGATGACAGCCTCATAGCCGCCCAAACGGGTGACAGAGTTAAGATAGCCATCAAAAACGAAAAACGGACTAATTTGATCGATATTCTTCATCGCCTGGCGCGATGTGTAGAGATGGTTGCTAATGGAAACCGTTCCATTTTGTTAAGTTCTGGTTTTGAGGTAAGCAAAGAACGTAGTTCTACAACCGAACTTGAGATTCCGGAAAACCTTAAAATCATGGACGGTAATGCAAGCGGCGAAATTTATGTATGTTGCGACAGCGTACAAGGAGCAAGGAGTTATGTCTTTGAATACACTCTCGATCCATTGGCGAACGAGAGCTCGTGGACAAGCCAGACGACTACAAAATCCGAATTTATCATCAAAGGACTGATTCCGGGAAAGAAATACTGGGTGAGAGTTATTGCCATCGGCAGCAACGATCAACGCACTGTTTCAGCACCGGTTTCACGCTATGCTTAGTAATTGTTCGGTAAGAGACATTCTACGGTTAATAATGAATTGATATAAACAGGATACGACCCGGTAATACAAGTTATCGGGTCGTTGATTTGATAATGAGGGAATAATTGATAACCTCGGGCAACTATCGTTCATAAATCATCTAACGCGACAAGCGGCTTTGAGCCGCTGTTCGCTTGCCGCAGAGCGATTCAAAGCCCACACCGAAGAGCGGCTTCAGGCCGCTTGTCGGATTTTGAGGAACGTGATAATACAAAAGAATAACTATGAAAATAAAATGCATATTATCATTTGCAATATTGCTATTAATATATGGATGTTCGAATAAAAAAGAGAACAAACTATTTTCAACTCAATCTGGTAAGTTAAGGTGTTATTACTTCCAGATGAATCAACAGAATCATCACAAGTATCAATATAAAACCTGCGTAAATTTCTTCTACACCTTATCAAATACTACAACAGAAAGCATATTCACATTATTCAATAATTACCGCGAGGTTTCAAATATAAATGCCACATATATTTTTCCCGAATCTAAAGAGAAACTATCCTTTCTTTTTGCACCTATTGGGGTTGGGCCATTAGCATACGACACTCTTGTAATGATAAATTCCTTCTCGAATAAAGAGATAAAACAATACTCTATTCAGAGTTATAAATTCAAGAGATTTGATAGAAATATATTCTATTGGGAAAAGAATTATGGCATTTTATTAGAACAGAATGGGCAATCTATCTATTTATTCGACAATCCTGGTACAAAAATAAACATCAAAAAGAAACTCATAAAGGCTGCAGTAGAAGATTTGTTTAAAACTAAGAAAATAGAATTGAATGGAAAGGAAAACGTCCCAAACAAGGAACTTTTTGATTAGCCTCTTCTGGTTCAAGTTTTCAGAACTTGGACCTAAAACAAGAGCAGTTTGCAACTGCTTAAGAAATATCAGTTTGAAAACTGTATTAATTTTGAGTCCAAGTTCCCGCTACGCTCAAACTTGAACTAGGCATTGAGTGCAAATAGAAAATATTTAGAAGAAAAAAAGAGAAATAACAATGAAAAGAAGAATCTTAATACTCTTATTGTTTATCTGGGGATGTATAATAGTGAAAGCTCAAAATTCAGAAACAAATGAATTCTATACATCGATCAAGAAATATAATTTATCTAAATTATGGAGTGCTGATAGCATCATAACACAAGATGATGGAGAAAGGATTGTTTTCCCTGAACCTCTTGGCTTTATCGGAGATAATTATCAACGATTCGAAATTCATTATACATCAGTAAAAAAGGACAAATCAAATCCATATCGATATAATGTTTTAGGAAAAACCAGAGTAAAAAACAACATCTGTTGCTTCTCTGGATCAATTACAGTTATTCGGGCTAAACAATACAAGAAATCGGATTCACCGGAATTTAAACAAGGTTTTGTAGATTGTAAAGTTGAATTATTTGAAGATAGTATTCATCTTTCCAGTGGTTATTTCAATGGCAATATGACTACTTATTTTTGCATTGATAAAAAAGGGACTTTAAGTTATGACGCATTAATGATAATGGGAGATGAATATTCAAATAATCAATGTAAAGCAACTTGGACTAGTTATAAAACAAAGATTACTAAGAAATGTAATTGGGGAGATTATCGCATACCCGATTCGGGTAATCTCGATACTGGAACTGGTGAATTTATGGTAAATGAAAAGTATAGAAATTCAGGTTGGGATAATTACATGAAAGCATGGCAATCTCTAAAGAAAACCACAGAGATAAAAGATGCCCAGAGAAAAGAAGATATAAAATGGTGGAAATAAACCGTCATAGTTTAAACGCGACAAGCGGCTTTGAGCCGCTGTTCGCTTACCTCAGAGCAATTCGAAACCCACACCGAACAGCGGTTTCATGCCGCTTGTCGGATTTACAAGAATTACCAGAAACACAAAACCCGATTTCAATTCAATCATTGAAACCGGGTTTTGTTATAATACAACGCGAAGCTTCGCGTTCCTATCGTAATTTCTCTACAATCTCCAAAATCTCTTCCGGTTTGTGAATGATGTATTTCGGGTTAAACTGCTGCAACTCTTCCAACGGACGGAATCCCCACGTTACCCCTACTCCGGTTACTTCGCTGTTGAGCACCGTCTCCATATCCACACCGGAATCTCCGACGTAAAGTGTTTCCTCTTTGGATACACCGGCAATTTCCAGCACATCTTTAACGATTTGCGGATGCGGTTTGGCGGGAATACCTTCGCGCTGTCCGAGTACCGCTGTAAAAGGAATTTCAGGAAAGAACTGCTCAATCATTTGCAATGTACCGGCGTGATATTTATTGGAAGCCACCGCCAGTTTGTAACCTTTCTCGTGAAGTGTTTTCAGCACTTCGGGAATTCCCGCGTAAGGCGCGCTGTAAACGGAATTATATTTCTCGTAATAAGGCAGGAAGAATCCGCGCACGCGCAGGATGTTCTCCTGCGTCTTCTCTCCTTCGGGCAAAGCGCGTTCGAAAAGCTTGTTGATGCCATTACCCACGAAAAAGTTGTACGCCGCGGTTTCATGTGTAGAAAATCCGCATTGCTCCAGAGCGAAGTTGGTACTGTTGGCCAGGTCGGCTACTGTATTGAGTAACGTTCCGTCAAGGTCGAATATGATTAATTTGATCATGATGCTGAATATTTTCCGACAAAGGTAGGGAATTTACGCCAATATGATGGTCCAGGAATTTTCCGGAAAGAATTGTTTGTCCACGAATTTTCACGAATTATCACGAAGAAGAGTATAGAAACAAAAATGAACAGCAGAAAGAGAATTTCCTCCTGATATTCTATTTTCCCTCTATTTCGGGATCAAAGTACACCGGTGAAGATTCACACTAATAAATAATTCGTGCGAATTAGTGTGCATTCGTGGACGAAAACATTTCCCCCTCCGCGAAACAATTCGTAAATTTACGCTCCCGAAATAGAAAATAATTGACTCATGATAAATAAATGGAACTTTCTAAGTCCTGCCCCTGAATTGTCGAGCGTACAGGAAGAGATGGCCAGAGAACTGGGCATCAACCCCGTACTTTCGCAATTACTACTTCAACGCAAAATTACCACCATCGAGGAAGCGAAGAAATTCTTCCGTCCGCAACTGCAAGACCTGCACGACCCTTTCCTGATGAAGGAGATGGACAAAGCGGTGGAACGCCTTAACCTCGCAATGGGCCGCAAGGAGAAGATTCTCGTTTACGGTGACTACGATGTGGATGGAACCACTTCGGTAGCCGTGGTCTATAAATTCCTGCGCAACTTCTATTCAAACCTCGACTTCTATATTCCCGACCGCACCGACGAAGGTTACGGCGTCTCCTACAAAGGGATTGATTTTGCCTGGGAAAATGATTTCAAACTGATTATCGTGCTTGACTGCGGTATAAAAGCGGTGGAA
The DNA here is from genome assembly GCF_022808675.1 of Parabacteroides sp. FAFU027. NCBI lineage: Bacteria > Pseudomonadati > Bacteroidota > Bacteroidia > Bacteroidales > Tannerellaceae > Parabacteroides > Parabacteroides sp. FAFU027. The sequence goes on along the minus strand of NZ_JAKZKV010000010.1, from coordinate 23,395 downwards.
AAGATAGATTATGCCAAGCGAAAAGGCGTGGACTTCATCATCTGCGACCACCACAAGCCCGATGATGTGCTGCCCGATGCGTGCGCCATCCTCGACCCGAAGCGTCCGGACGAAACCTATCCCTACACACACCTTTCGGCCTGTGGCGTGGGATTTAAGTTTATGCAGGCCTTCGCCATCAGCAACGGGATTGACCTTTCGCTGCTGTATCAGCTGCTCGACCTCGTGGCGGTAAGTATCGCAGCAGATATTGTCCCCATCACAGGAGAAAACCGCATCCTCGCCTTCCACGGTCTGAAAATGCTCAATACCAATGCTTGTATCGGACTGAAAAGCATCATCGACATGTGCGGCATGAGCGAAAAAGAGATCACGCTGAGCGACATCGTTTTCAAAATCGGGCCACGCCTGAATGCTTCCGGACGTGTACAATCGGGCCGGGAATCGGTAGAATTGCTTATCTCGAAAGACCTGACTTTCGCCCGCGAAAAATCGGAAAGCATCAACTTGCAAAACGAAAAACGAAAGGAACTCGATAAAAGCATCACCGAAGAGGCCAACACCGTACTCGAAAACTGGAAAGACATGGCCGACCGCAAGTCGATCGTGATCTACAACGATCGTTGGCACAAGGGGGTAATCGGAATCGTGGCTTCCCGCCTGACGGAGCTTTATTATAAACCTGCGGTGGTGCTGACTTTGTCGAATGGACTTGCGACCGGTTCTGCCCGCTCCATCCAGGGATTTGATGTCTATAAGGCCATCGAAAATTGCCGCGACCTGCTCGAAAACTTCGGCGGACACCCATTTGCGGCAGGTCTCTCCATGAAGGAAGAAAATGTGGAAGCTTTCTCCAAACGCTTCGAAGCCTTCGTTGCCGAGAATATTCAGCCCAACCAGCTCGTGCCTCACATGGATGTAGATGCCACGATCAATTTCAGCGACATCACACCGAAATTCTTCCGCATCCTGAAGCAGTTTTCCCCCTTCGGCCCCGAAAACCAGAAGCCGGTCTTCTGCACCCGACGCGTCTATGACTACGGCACCAGCCGCCTCGTGGGTAAAGACCAGGAGCACCTCAAACTGGAGTTGATCGACAGTAACTCGGAAAGCATCATGAACGGAATCGCTTTCGGCATGTACGGGCACAACGACTACATCAAGAACCTCAATCCGTTTGATATCTGCTACACGATTGAAGAAAATACTTACGGGGGAAATATTTCGATACAGTTGCTGATTAAGGATATTAAGCCGTCGGAGGAGTGACGAATAATACTAACATGTAAAGAATTAAATATGAGTTATTATAATACCATAAAAGAACTAACAAAGATAGTACCACCATCTTTAGTTGATTTTAGTTTACCTAGAGATCAAGCTAGAATTCCTACTCAAGCTTCATCTAATTTTATTACAAACAAAGAACAAGGAGATTGGGCTGAAAATCTGATATTCCGAGCAATCAATGAAACATCAAAGAACTTTATTGCAATTAAATATGGAAAATCAGATGATTTAGTTGCTGGAGAAGATGGATTCGATACTTTTTACCAAGAGTTTCAGGAAGAACTTGACACTATTGGTAAAAGACCTGATATTTTAATCTTCAAAAAAGAGGATTTTAATCAAGAACTTGGATATGATATAAGTCATATTGCTCATCAAACTATCACTGAGTATGTAAAAAAAGCAATTGCTGGCATTGAAGTACGTTCAAGTGCATTCTTAATTGATCGTTATGAAGCAGCTATGCAAGAAAAGACAGAACGATTTACTCAACTTGCTTTACAAGCAAGAGATAAAATTCTTAATGAATTTATTGATCTTCTTGAACATCCAGTTAGAAAGAAATATATCCCTGTATTAGAAGCAATAACTCGTGAAACACTTAGTGTTGCTGATTTTAAAGTTCCTGGTTGGCGCTCATCAGAAAGATTATTGCAATTAAACGAACTCTTCAAAGAACTTAAAAAGTCAATTAAAGAAATTCAAAAAAGAGACTATCTTTCAATAACGCCAAAAGTTGAAGACATTAAAGTTGTATATAAATGGATTGAAACATTTAATGTACCTCATTTTTATTTTCAAGTTTTCTTCGATAAAGTATATGGTATTTCCTTTCAACAAATACTACAAATAATTGCTGATCCAGACAAAGAAGATATCATATTTTCTGTAGAAGCTGATACTAAAAATCAAAACAAAACAACTATAAAAATCAATTCAAAGAGTGGAATGCAGATTGCATACAGAATTGATGAACCTGAACATGAAAGTGTTAGAAAAGAAATGGATAGAGGTCGATTACTATTTTATGTGACTTTCAAAGGAGGCACCGCCTATTTAAATATTGACGAATTACGAAACATCTTAGGAATAGCAGAAGAAGAATTTTGATGATAGAATACAAAAACATATTTGCAGCAAATAAATCCATTGAGAAAGACTACTCAATACAAACATCGTTAGAACATCGGAAGAAATTTGCCCAATTTTTCACTCCATATCCGATTGCAGACTTAATGGCAAAATGGCTCTTAGGCAACAAAAGTCTGAAATCAGTATTGGATCCTGCTTTTGGCCTAGGTATATTTTCAAGAGCTTTATTAACTCACAAAACGAATATTGATATTAAAGGTTTTGAGATTGATGAATATATATATTCAAAAGCAGAACCGATATTTAATTTCATACCGTCTTTAAAAATTCATCTTGAAGATTACATGTATAATGATTGGGAGAATAAGTATGATGGAATAATCTGTAATCCACCTTACTTTAAATTCCATGACTATGACAATAAAGCTATTTTAAAGGAAATAGAATCTAAATTAAAGGTTAAGCTTACTGGATTCTCCAATTTATATACCCTTTTCCTTTTAAAGTCCATCTATCAGCTTGAATTTAATGGACGTGCTGCGTATATTATTCCTTCAGAGTTCTTAAACGCAGATTACGGGAAGCTTGTCAAGTCTTATTTATTAAATAGTAACACATTAAGGCATATTATTATTTTCGACTTTGAAGAGAATATATTTGATGATGCATTAACTACTGCTTGTATTATTCTTTGTTCAAATGATGAGCAAAGTAATAATATTAAGTTCTCAACTATCTGCAATTTATCAGAACTAAGTCAACTTGATAATTATATAGATAATTATCCTGATAATTTTGATAGTGAAAATTGCTATAAGATAACTCAGCTCGATCCAAATAAAAAATGGAGAAGATATTATCAAGAACAAAAATCATTGGGTTTTAAAAATCTTGTTCCGTTTTCCACTTTCGCAAAAGTAGTACGAGGTATTGCCACTGGTGCAAATGAATATTTTACTTTCTCAAAAGCAAAAGCACTTGAGTATGGTATTGATGAAAAATATCTTATGCCTTGTATCTGTAAAGCTGCTGACACTAAAGGCTCTTTTTTCACAACTGATGATTTTAAGAAATTAAAGGATAACAATAAGAGCATTTTCCTTTTTAACGCTGTTAACACAAATAGTGATAGTGTTAAGAAGTACATCAAGTTCGGAGAGCAACAAGGAATAGACAGAAAGTATTTAACTGCTTGTCGTAAACCTTGGTATTCTCTGGAAAAGAGACCTCCTGCACCAATATGGGTTTCAGTATTTAATAGAAACGGCTTGAGATTTATTAGAAATGAAGCTGAGATCTCAAACTTAACCACATTTCATTGTATATACCCTGTTAAGTCTGGATTATTTCCATCTATTAAAACAGATTTATTGTTTGCCTATCTATTAACAGATACAGCAAAAAGTATATTTGAAGATAACCGAAGAGAATATGGAAATGGACTTCAAAAATTCGAGCCTAATGACTTAAACAAAGGTGAAATTCTTGACCTGTCACTTATTAATAAAAGCTCTGAAAAAGAAATTCTTGAATTGTATAATGAATATCGAGATTCAGTTTTACAATCAAATCCAGATAACAGTTTCATAGATAGAATTAATGAGATATTCATTGAAGAATTCAGTATATGACAAACTATACACTTGAAATTAGACCGAATTCAATTTTTCAATAAATAGACTCTGATAATATGAATATCACCACCAAGAAGTACTTCACAACATTCACCGACCGAATCGGCAATCAGATCCCCGGATGGATTGCAGCATATGATTTTTCGGAAAAAAGGGGCGGATTTGACTTTCTGACCAAAGCTTCCGCAGTATATTCGTCTAATATCGAAGGAAACAGCATTGACCTCAATTCCTTTATGAATTATGAATTGAGCAAGGAGAAGTTTAAGGTAGGGAAAGAGATTGCTGAGATTGAGAACCTGATCACCACTTACGAATTCGCCCAACACAATCCCCTGACCGAGGCAAATCTGTTGCATTGTCATAAAGTCCTTTCCGAAACGCTGCTCATTAAAAGCAAACGGGGAAAATACCGGACTGAACAGGTGGGTGTTTTCAACAAAACCGGATTAGCCTATCTGGCGGTGGAGCCGGAGTTTGTCAAACAGGAAATGGCTACGCTTTTTGAGCAAATTACAGAACTGCTTAGCCACAATCTTTCGGAAGAAGAGGTATTCTATTATGCAGCCCTGATACATATGCGATTTGTCCACATCCATCCTTTTCGCGATGGGAATGGTCGTGCAGCCCGTTTGTTAGAGAAATGGTTCATTGCTGAGAAACTTGGAATGCAGTACTGGAAGCTACCGTCTGAAGAGCATTACAAAATCAATCAACAGCAGTATTACAACACATTAAATTTGGGCGTGAACTATTACGAACTAAACTACGATCGTTGCGTGGATTTTTTGTGTATGTTGCCGGAATGTTTGAAATAAGCTAAAACAATGCCCAACAAAAACCTCATACTCGCCCTGATGATGATCACCTCGTTCATCACGCCCTTTATGGGAGCATCTGTAAATATTGCACTGCCGCAAATTGGCGCGGAATTCTCTATCGGGGCGTTGACAATGAGCTGGGTGACGATGTCGTTTCTTTTATCAACAGCGGTATTTCCCGTTCCTTTCGGCAAACTGGCCGACCAGTATGGGCGGGTACGGATATTTATCATTGGAAGTCTGATACTGGCAGCAGCGACATTAGCTTGCGCGTTATCGACATCCATAGGATTGCTGATTACGGCACGATTCGTGCAGGGATTGGGCGGTGCGATGATGTTCAGTACCAATACCGCCATTGTTACTTCAGCTTTTCCTCCGCAGGAACGTGGAAAAGCAATCGGGCTTAATGTAACTGCGGTTTATCTCGGACTTTCTGCGGCACCGGTGTTGGGCGGCTTCCTCACACAGACATTCGGTTGGCGCAGTCTGTTCTACATCGTGCTGGCGCTGGCGCTCTTCGTTGCAATCACCACCAAACTCGTCATCCGCACCGACTGGAAGCAGGAGTACCCGCAACCTTTCGACCGCAAAGGTGCATTCCTCTATATCCTTTCGATGTTTGCCTTTGTCTATGGCTTTTCGGGATTGCCAGACTGGACCAATATCTTCCTGGCATTTGCAGGCATTCTGGGCATTGGTTATTTTGTAACGATTGAAAAAAGCAGCTCATTTCCGGTCCTGGATGTAAAGCTCTTATTCAATAACCGGCTCTTCGCCTTTTCCAATCTGGCTGCATTGATTAATTATGCAACCACCTATGCGATTACCTTCATTCTGAGCCTCTATTTGCAATACATCAAAGGATTATCTCCGGCAGACACCGGCATTATATTGGTTATCCAACCTATCCTGATGGCGATTACCGCTTCGCTGTCCGGCAGGCTCTCCGATAAATATTCACCCGGACTGATTGCATCGACAGGTTTGGGAGTTATCTGCCTCGGTTTGGGATTGCTGCTTTTTCTGGACTCTGGAACTTCGCACGCTTATCTGACCGTTTGTCTGGTTATTCTCGGGACGGGCTTCGGACTGTTTTCGTCTCCCAACACCTCTGCAATCATGGGTTCGGTGGAGAAGAAAGACCTGGGAATCGCTTCTGCCATGGTGGCCACCATGCGCAATACCGGCCAGATGATCAGCATGGGGATTGCCACTTTGCTGATTCACATCTTCATCGGTCAGGCGAAAATCAGCCCTGCCAATTACGACCGTTTCATGGAAACGTTGCCCATCACTTTCAGCATTTTCATCGCGCTGAGTATGGTGGGAATCTGGGCATCATTAACCCGAAACGGAAAGAAAATTTGAAAATGTGGAAATTTGAAGATTTGAAAAATGTCAGATAAGACAAAAAAACAAAGATATCAGACAAAAGACGTATGCAGAAAGTATAACCACAGATAATTCTCTTAATTCCTTCATTCTTTAATTTCTTAATTATTTCCATGGCTTCTTTCAAAGAAATCCTTCAACAATACTGGGGTTATCCCGACTTTCGCCCGCTGCAGGAAGATATTATCCGCTCGGTATGCGAAGGACGCGATACGCTCGGGCTGATGCCCACCGGAGGAGGGAAGTCCATCACTTTCCAGGTGCCGGGACTCTATCTGGAGGGGATTACCTTGGTAGTCACGCCACTGATTGCGTTGATGAAAGACCAGGTGGATAACCTGAAGAAACGGGGAATAAAAGCGGCTGCCGTCTATTCCGGCATGCCCTCCAGAGAGATTGAGATTACGCTCGACAATTGCATCTACGGTGGCTACAAGTTTCTGTATATTTCCCCCGAACGTCTCGGCACAGAACTATTTATGCAGAAAATGCAATGGATGAAAGTCTCTTTGCTTGTGATAGACGAAGCGCATTGTATCTCGCAATGGGGATATGATTTCCGTCCCTCTTACCTCAAAATTTCAGAAATCCGGCAAGTATTGTCCGGAATACCTGTTCTGGCACTGACTGCCACTGCAACTCCAGAAGTGGTCAAAGACATTCAGGACAAACTCGGATTTAAGGAGTACAATGTTTTCCAGAAGAGCTTCTACCGCCAGAATGTAGCGTATGTCGTGCGCCGTACCGATGACAAACTCAGCGAACTGCGCCATATACTGCAACGGGTAAAAGGTTCGACCATCGTCTATACCCGCAACCGCCGAAAAACGAAAGAGGTAGCTGTGGAGCTTCAAAAGCAGGGCATATCCGCTGACTTCTTCCACGCCGGTTTGGCTCCCGATATCAAAGAGCAAAAGCAAAACGACTGGATGAAGGGAACGTTTCAGGTGATGGTTTCGACAAACGCATTCGGCATGGGTATTGATAAACCCGATGTGCGATTAGTCGTGCATATTGACCTGCCCGATTCATTAGAAGAATATTATCAGGAAGCTGGCCGAGCAGGTCGGGACGGACTGAAATCCTATGCCGTTGCTCTCTTTGCCAAAAGCGATAAAACAACGCTAAAAAGACGTATTTCCGACAGCTTTCCCGACCGTGATTTCATCAAAAAGGTATATGACCATCTGGGAAGTTATCTGGTAATTGGAGTGGGGTATGGCTTCCAGGCTGCTTTCGATTTCCTGTTGCCTGACTTCTGTCACCGCTATAAACTCCCACTCCTACCCACCCATTACGCACTGAAACTGCTCGACCAATCCGGGTATATCGAATACACCGACGAAGTGGATGCTAAGTCCCGCGTGATGTTTTCCGTACATCGGGATGAACTCTACAAATTGAAGCAATTCGAAGAGGCGGACAAACTTATCCATGTATTATTGCGACTTCATACCGGTCTTTTTGCCGACTTTGTCTATATCCACGAAGAGGTTTTGGCACGCCATACTGAGATGACGAGGGACCAGGTGTATCAGCAATTGCTCTGGCTCAGCAAGCATCACATCATTAATTATGTACCGGGAAAGAAAACACCGTTCATCATTTACACCCAACGACGGGAAGAGAGCCAATACATCTCCATTCCACGCATGGTATATGAAGAACGAAAAGAGCGTCTGGAAAAACGCATCGAAGCGATGTTGCACTACGTCAGCTCTGAAACAGAGTGTCGCAGCCAGATGTTGTTAGGCTATTTCGGAGAAAAAGAGGCAGACCGGTGCGGTACCTGTGATATCTGTCTGAAAAAGAATGAAACCGGGCTTACACAAAACCGGTTTGCACAAATAGAAGAAGAAATAGAAAAAATAATGCAGAAGGATAAAATTGCCCTGAATGAATTGGTAAATCAGATTTCGGGTACACCTGACGAGATTATATCAGTCATTCGATACCTGACTGATCGCGGCAAAATTCTCCAGTTAGATAATATGCTACGCCTTGCCGATTAGAAGGCGTAGCTGGTGTTGAGCAGTTCGTTGCGATCTTCCTTGAACTGATAATAGAAAGCTCCTTTCTTCGAACCTGATTTGTCAATCTCATCGGTTTTTTGCAGGAATCCCATACTCAGCATTTTCTTACGGAAGTTACGTTTATCCATCGAATGATCATAGATAGCTTCGTAAAGCGCCTGCAATTGAGTCAGCGTAAATTTCTCCGGCAACAGATTAAATCCGATCGGTTGCATCGATGCTTTCCGGCGAAGGATTGTAATTGCATCGTCCACCATTTGCGGGTGGTCAAAAATCAATTCAGCTGCACTATTAATATTTACCCAAAACGCATTGTGTTTTTTGAGTAATGTATCGTCATAGGAACTCAGGTCAATCAGAGCGTAATAACAGACCGAGATTACGCGCTCACCCGGGTCACGATCAATCTCACCATACGTTCCCACCTGCTCCATAAAGATATTTTCCAGACCAGTCAGGTTAGTCAATACACGAGTAGCAGCCTGATTGAGTGATTCATCATTCTGAAGAAATCCCCCCATCAACGACATCCCTCCTTTGGCTGGTTCCATTTCACGTTTGTGGACCAAAAGACTGATCTCGTTTTCCTTGAATCCAAGAATTATACAGTCGACAGCGACCAGAAAGGAGTCCTGAGAACTATAGAAAGTAGAGCTTAAAGTCATAGTGCAAATTTAGGTTTACAAAAAAAGCTTTGCCAAAGAATATCTTTGGCAAAGCTGATATTTTAAAGATGATATTTCTTACCAGAAATACAAGTAGAACATAGCACACAGGAATACTACGCCAAGAGAAGCGATAACATCCCACTTAGTCCAGCTTTCACGGATAAGTTTTTTGTATTCTCCGGTGAAAGTGATATCCTCAATCTGTTGAGCACTTGGTTTCGGAGTGAAATAAGATACTACGTACATCATCACAATGATAAATACAAGTAACCAGATCTCAAAGATAAGCCAGTTTGTATGCCAGAACCAACGGGTTGATTCCCAGAACGGTCCTGTCATTACATCTTTACCTGTATTTGTGAAAATGTTGGTCAACAGACGCATCATACCAATAAAGAATCCCCCGATCATACCAAACTCACCAGCTTTAGGTGTGATTTTTCTGGAGAAAATACCCAGTACGAATACGGCTACCATCGCAGGAGCAAGAAGTGACTGAATACCTTGCAGATAGTCGTAAAGGCTACCCAGGCTCATCATAACAGGGATCCAGATCATACCAAGTACCACTACAACCATAGTTGCAATACGACCTACCAAAACGTATCTTGCTTCGCTCTTACCTTTAAACATCGGTTTATAGAAGTCTTCGGTAAACAGTGTAGCACATGAGTTGAAGAACGCAGCCAAAGAAGCAACAAGCGCTGAGATAAAACCAATGGTTACAATACCTTTCACGCCGGCTGGCAATACAAACTTAACCATGGATCCAAAAGCTGTATCCGGGTTTTCCAATGTAAAACCGCTATCAGGACGTGCAGCTAATGCCGCCGCGATCATACCTGGGATGAGGAACATGAATACAGGTAATATTTTGAAATAACCCGCAGCGATAGTACCTCTACGCGCACGTTTCATTACAACGTCGTTAGTTTCGTGTCTTGTTTGTCCGAGTACCCGCTGAACGATGTGCTGGTCAGTACACCAATACCAAAATCCGATAATTGAAGCTCCGATAAATACCCAGAAACCAGGATAAGAGTCATACAATGGGTCACCCGTTTCGAAGTGGAACATGTGGTTTGTACCGTATGCTTTACCGTCTGCTCCAAGCCCCATACTTCTGGCATGATCCATCATTGCATTCCAACCGTCAGTGATACAGCCGTGACCGAGTGCTGACAATCCAAGGAACAATACAAGGAATGAACCAATGATAAGAATAGGTGTTTGGATAGCAGACAGAGTCATTACCCCCTTCATACCACCAAAAACGGTAAAGATACCTGTCAAAACGATCAAACCGATAGCTCCGTACCAGAAAGGCAGTCCCAGAAGACTTTCCATAAAAATACCGCCGGTAAATGCTGTCACACTTACTTTGGTAAGTACGTATGCGATAAGCGTAATGATAGACAACCACGAACCGGTACGAGGAGTGTAGCGGTTTTTAAGGAAGTCAGGCATGGTAATGATTTTACCCAACTTACTATTCATAAGCTGATAAAAAGGAACAAAGAGCCAACCCAAAAGAAGGATCATCCAGCCTTGCATCTCCCAGTGAGCCATACCTACACCAGATTTTGCACCAGTACCAGCAAGACCTACAAGGTGCTCAGAGCCGATGTTTGCAGCAAAGATAGCAGCACCAATAATATACCAGGGTTCGCCTTTACCGAATAGATAAGCTTCACTATCGGCACCTTTATGCTTTTCTTTGTCTTTCTTTATCGAACGCCATACAGCCCAGGTTACAGCCAAAATACCCGTTACGATAATTACCCAGTCAAGCCAGATAAATTCATGTGATCTCCAATTCATGATTTTTAGTTAAGTTATTGATTGATTAGAATGTTGCTTTTACTTTTCAACAGAAAACTTGTAGATGCAAGTGTGTGCATATTTCTGTCCCGGACGCAATACAGTTGTAGGGAACTGTGGTTTATTAGGACTGTCTGGGAAATGCTGTGTTTCAAGACAGAATGCGCTGCGGAAAGGATATTTGTGACCGAATTTTCCCATGTCGTTATTCAGGAAGTTACCGCCATAGAACTGGATACCCGGCTCAGTTGTGTAAACCTCCATTACACGACCGCTTTTCGGTTCAACGATTTTAGCAGCAAAAGTCATTTCACCCTGTTTTTTCTGATTGATAATCCAGTTGTGGTCATAACCTTTACCCAGTTTCATTTGCTTATTGTTGATAGTATCGATACGTTGACCAATTACCATTGGTTTACGGAAATCGAAAGGAGTACCTGTTACATCTGCCAATTCGCCGGTTGGGATCAATACGCTGTCAACCGGATTAAATTTATCTGCATTGATAGTCAATACATGGTCATTGATAGTTGAAGCACCCTCACCAGCCAGGTTGAAGAATGAGTGGTGAGTCAGGTTCACAACAGTAGCTTTATCTGTAGTTGCCTCGTAATTGATTTTCAATTCATTATTTGAAGTCAGCGTGTAAACCACTTTACATTGCAGGTTACCCGGATAGCCTTCTTCACCATCTTTAGCTAGATAAGAAAGCTCAACCGCAGAGTCACCGATCTGTTTAGCATCCCACATTACAGCATGAAAGCCTTTAGGACCGCCGTGTAATGCCTGACCGTTGTTGTTGGCAGCCAGCGTATATTCAGTACTGTCGATTTTAAATTTTGCATTGGCGATACGGTTTCCGTAACGGCCGATTGTTGCGCCAAAGTATGGCTGAGTAGATTTCAACATGTTATCCATGTTGTCTTCGCATAAAACGACGTCCGCCATCTTTCCGTTTTTGTCCGGAGCCATGATCGAAACCACTTTACCTCCGAAGTTGGTGATACAGACTTCCATGCCGTTTTTGTTTTTCAACACATAGAGATCCGTCTTTTTACCTTGTACTTCTTTTTGAAATTGAGACTTGAGGAGTCCGGATAGTGTTTTCTCCTCTTTTTTAGAGCAACTGGCAAGAGTTAACGCTGCCAATGCGACGCAGAAAAGTGTCTTTTTCATGTGTTTTTCTAATAAGGTGTTATTATTGCAGGTGTCAAAAGTAGACGAATTTTTCAATTCAACAAAATATTTCAGGGGAAAAGTGTATCATGTACACTAATTTTCAACATAGGTACTCCCCTACGCATATTTTACAGCATAGTTACATAAAACACAATGGAATAAAGCAACCTGATTAGTGAGATTTAAATGAAAGAAAAAGCATAGAAATGAGAAACAAACTCAATCGGGAAGTAAGGAGTAAATTAGTAAGGAGAGTATATAAACCAAAAGAAATGGCCTTTTGTTTTCGCAAAGGCCATTTCTTTTGGAATTTTCAATTGAGTACCGGTTGCTTTCAGCTTTAACTAATACAACCTCTGAGAGCAAATCTCTTTGATATATATTGCTATGAAGATTTTCTATGTTTATGAGACATCTCATGCTGCATAAAGTAGTTTTCCACCCACCTTAACATCTGATTATCCGACATCATATCTGCCGTTTCAACAGTCATTAAATGGGCGTGGAGATGCGGATCTTTACGCATCTGGCATTCCAACTCTTTCTTAGTTGTAGAGGGACCGAATAACACAAACTCATCCACATCCCTGATTTCCTGCATAATAGTCCTGAAATAGTGTTTTTTCTCGTTATACAATTTATGTTCATGCTTCAGTTCCGTGCTAAAGTGGTGGCTGCCGGATCTGGCGAATTCTTTGGTATCACCCGGTAATCTGAGCCGGTGATCGATCATCGAAGTGACGATGCTGTGAAAGGCTTGGGGTGATTTGGGCATTTTCGGCATTCGTTTACCCGGTTGCGGGTGAACCACATTCATGTGGTGTTCTTTTTCTTCTTCTAATGAGATGATGACGGCTTTATCGACATCAACCCAAATTCCTGCTCGTTTCATATCCTTGATTTTATTAGGGTTATTACGAATGATACCGATGACAACAACATTCACTCATATCTTCGTTATTTATTTCAAATCGAGCTATCAGGTGTAAATTCTGACAATCTGAAATTAAACAGCTATCAGAACAATAATTACTATACAAACAACAAGAGATTCGCTTTAAACTGTAACAAATCCATATCATTAAATGTTTCTTATTCAGAGGCTGTTTAGGGTTATTTTAACCCGATAACGAGTTGTTATGAAGCCATGTTATTAAATAACTAAACACCATGTTTTACAAAGCTTTAGCTGATCTGACAATTATCTTCCATATAAGCTTCATTGCTTTCGTGGCGCTGGGAGGATTACTTGTCATCAAGCATCCACATGCCGTATATTTCCATATTCCGGCAATGACATGGGGAGCATTAGTCGAATTTTATAATATCCCCTGCCCTCTTACCGGCATTGAAAACTATCTGAGAATGTTATCCGGTGAGCAGGGTTATCAATCGGGATTTCTCCAACACTATTTACTCAAACTGGTCTATCCGGGATTTACAGTGAATACAGAATTCCTGATGGGATGTCTGGTAATCATTGTGAATGCAATCATTTATTCTTTTGTGATTCATTACAAGAGAAAGAATCAACGCATGAGAAAGTAACGAAAAAAAGGAATTATGCTTTACCGTTTACTGGCCGACTTTATAGTGCTTATCCACTTTTCGTTTATCCTGTTTGTCGTATTGGGCGGACTTCTTGTACTCCGATGGCGAAAAGTGATTTACTTTCACATCCCGGCAATGTTTTGGGGTGCGATAGTGGAATTCTATAATATCATCTGCCCGTTGACACCGTGGGAAAATCACTTCAGGGAAGTGGGTGGGGCTGAAAGGTACGAATCTGATTTTATCGAAAACTATCTGATTCCCGTCATGTATCCGGCAGGACTGACGGTCAGCATTCAATTCATACTGGGATGCTTAGTCGTGGTAACTAATCTGATTATCTATTCCATCGTAATCTGGAAATACCGTAAAAACAGAAAACATGAAGCAGGACACTCCGGAAATAACCGGCAGTCTGAAAACTAAAGTGAGCTTCAGATTTTACGCCGAACTGAACGACTTCCTACGAAAGGACCGCCGGCAGGTTATTTTTACCTATTATTACCATGGACCTGTTACGGTCAAAGAGGCTATTGAGAATCTGGGAGTCCCCCATTCTGCTGTTGACCTGATTTTGGTCAATGGTGATCCTGTTGGCTTTGACCAGCATTTGACAGAGAATGACTTTATCTCCGTATATCCGGTTTTTGAGTTACTTGATATCAGTTCCATTTCAAAGGTCAGAAAAGGCTCTTTGCGCCAAATCCGGTTTATCGTGGATTGCCATTTGGGCCGGTTGGCAAAGAACCTTCGTATCATGGGCTTTGACACCCTTTATAGAAACAATTACGAAGATGAAGAAATCCGCTTCCTCAGCCGTCTCCAAAACCGTATTATCCTAACCAAAGACAAAGGTCTGTTGATGGCGCGGAATGTAAATCGCGGTTATTATATCCGTGCCATCGACCCGCGTGAACAAACCAAAGAGGTGATTCGCAAATTTGACCTTTACGGGCAAATTAATCCGCTCAGCCGCTGTCTCATTTGCAACCACAAGCTAATTAAACTTCCTCCCGGAGCTATACCACCGGATGTAACGGACAATGATGGAAAGCCGTTTACTGAATTTTTCCGTTGTTACAATTGCGACAAATTCTTTTGGAAAGGCTCTCATTATAAACACATGATTGAGGAGATTATCAGGTACGTGCAACCTTAAACTTAATCAAAGATTGGCTCATTCGGGCATATTTGCTCTTTTCTTTTGTAGCTTTGCAGCCGGTTTTAACTGCACGCTTATGATACTCCGACTGATAAAATCCTATATGCTACCCATCGCGATGACCACGGGTATTCTCTTCGCCTCTTTCTTTGCTCAGTTTGCGCCAATTACCCCCTATCTTATCTTTGTAATGCTGTTTGTAACCTATTGTAAGGTTTCTATCCGGGAAATTGCCTTCGAACGTTTTCATTACTATCTGGCAGCCATCCAATTATTCGGTAGTTTACTGGTTTATGGTATCGTTTACTTGTACAATCCGGTCGTAGCGCAGGGTTCGATGATTTGCGTACTGGCTCCGACAGCAACAGCGGCGGCCGTTATTACCGGTATGCTGGGCGGAAATGTCGCCAGCCTGACAGCATACAGTTTTATCAGTAATCTGGTAGTAGCTTTATTTGCCCCGGCCATCTTCTCGTTAATAGGAAGTCGTGGAGATATTTCCTTTCTAAGCTCCCTTTTCCATATTCTCAAAGAGGTATTCCCCATGCTGATGTTACCCATCATCACTGCTGTTGCATTACAGAAGACCGCCCCCCGTATTCATCACTATATTCAAAACAGGCAAAGCATTTCCTTTTATCTGTGGGCTCTGGCTCTGACTATCATGGTAGGCAAAACAGTGATGTTTATCAAGCATCAATCGACCTCCAAATACGATGCTGAAATTGCGATTGCCGTGATTGCATTTCTTGTCTGTATCGCACAGTTTTATATTGGGCGGAAGATTGGCTCGCGTTATAAAAACACAATCACAGCCGGACAGGGACTGTTCCAAAAGAATACCGTACTGGCCATCTGGATGGCGCAGTCTTATCTTGACCCACTCTCCTCCATTGGGCCGGGAGCCTATATCCTGTGGCAAAACAGTGTGAATTCATACCAGTTGTGGCTAAAGCAAAGAAAAAAGTAGCTTCTGTCAATTCAATTGTTCACTCAAATTCAGGCCAACACCTCCAGTTCCATTGTTTACGACGCACTTAATCCTCTTTTTGCTTCGTTATAACCTCATTTCTGCCTTTTTTAGTCCATACGGTGCATACTTTTTCCGCATCAGTGTACACCGGAGAGAAAATAGTGTGCACTGTAGAAACTCCGGTGCGAACTTTTTCGGCTCCGGTGTGAACTGTAGGAGAAATAGTGTACACTTTTCCCGGAAAAGTGTACACCGGAGGTAGAAAAGTGTGCACCGGAGGCGGAAAAGTGTACACTGTTGTTGGAAAAGTGTGCACTGATGCGGAAAAAGTTCGCACCGTACGAGGATAAAGCACTGAGAATCGCCTTTTATTTACCCAATAAGGCTTGTCCTATACTCTAGTTATAAATGCTTAACGAGCATAAACCGCCAGAAACCAAACCCATCAGCCATTTGTTTAACTATTTCAACTCAATCAAAATCAGAACATATGGCACGAGTAAGCACCTACCTTAATTTCCCCCGTAACACAGAGGAAGCCTTTACTTTCTATAAATCCGTTTTTGGCGGAGAGTTTTCTTGTGAAATATCCCGTTTCGGTGATATTCCGGCACAGGAAGGAATGCCCCCTATCGCAGAAGAAGACAAAAACCTCATCATGCACATCGAACTGACGATTCTGGATTGCCACGTCCTTATGGGAACCGATGCGCCTGAATCAATGGGATTTGCGGTCAAAACGGGCGATAATATCTATATCAACCTGGAGCCTGACAGCCGGGCTGAAACCAAGCGGCTCTTTGACGCTCTTTCCGATGGAGGCGAAGTCGAATCACCATTGATAGATGCCTTCTGGGGGGCCTATTACGGCAGTTGCACCGATAAATTCGGAATACAATGGATGTTTAACTGTACAGCAAAATAGAGACTTATGGAAACAAAAGAGAAAACGTATATCACTGTTCATGCCAGCATCAATGCTCCGATTGAAAAGGTCTGGGAGCACTGGAATACTCCCGAAGATATCGTACATTGGAACTCGGCATCTCCGGAATGGCATACTCCAAGGGCAACAATTGACCTTCGCCCGGGTGGAAAATTCACATACCGGATGGAAGCAAAGGATGGAAGTATGGGATTTGACTTTTGGGGAACGTTTGACGATGTGGCAGTTAATAAGCACATTCACATGACCCTCGGGGATAACCGGACTGTAAACATATTCTTTAAAACTGTAGGAACTCATACCGAAGTCATCGAAACATTCGAAGCCGAAAGTGAAAATTCGATAGAAATGCAACAACAGGGTTGGCAGGCTATCCTGATGAACTTCAAACGGTTTGTGGAAAAGAAACATTAAAATAAGCTCAGGCAAATTTACAGGCCCATACTCTCCTGACCACAGGACTGTATGGGCTTTTTTCCTGCACATTCGCTATAATAAATGCAACAAACCTCATTCGTTTTGGTGAAATAAACATTAGAATATCAGGAAGTCAGAACATTTCATCCATTCCATTGTTTAGATATGTTCAAAATAGCGATTCATCAAAGAAGGTCTCTTGCATTTGCAACGAAACCCGACAGCTTTGCCATTAATTATTTTTCTAAATACTATTTCCTCTAAAGAATGCAAGAAACTATCTCTGAGCCCTCAAAGCGGCTTCAAAACCAAATCCCTTTCGAACAATTCATCGAACAATTCAAATCTATCCTTCAACAGCAGTTCCACCAGGAAGAAGACATCAACCAACTGAGTATCTCCCGCGGATTACCCCCCACTGTTTTAAACGAAATCATGGCCTGCAATCCTCTTTCAGTCGTAATCCCTTCCGAATACGGTGGACGAGGCACAAAAGTACATGAGTTACTGACCCTGCTATCAGCAGCTTCATACGAATCATTGGCCCTTTCGCTCACGTTGGGGATAAACAGTGCCCTTTTTCTGCAACCGGTGGCCAAATACGGTCAGGAAGAAGCCAAAGCTCAGGTATTTGATCGCTTTCTTAAACTGCGCAACATGGGGGGACTGATGATTACCGAACCGGACTTTGGTAGCGATGCCCTCAACATGCAGACTGCATTTACCGAAGATGAAAAGCATTATCACCTCAAAGGCACCAAACACTGGGCCGGTCTGACGGGACAAGCAGACTTCTGGCTGCTTACCGCAAGACGCAAGACTGCCGCAGGGACTTTACAACGGGACATTGACTTCTTTATCTGTGACAACACCCAACCGGGACAGAAAATCGTGGTAGAAGAGTATTTCGAGAATCTCGGTCTCTATCAGATTCCGTATGGCAGAAACATTCTGGATGTAAGTATTCCCAAAGCTCAACGACTGATTCCCCATACCAATGGCGTACAGATGATGCTCGACCTGCTTCACCGCAGCCGTTTGCAATTTCCGGGCATGGCGCTTGGTTTTATCCAACGAATGCTGGATGAGGCAATCGCGCACAGTCGTCAGCGACAGGTCAGCGGACGCTCTCTGTTTGCCTACGACCAGGTGCAGCAACGGTTAGCCCAATTACAGGCCAACTTCACCATCGTTTCGGCCATGAGTGTCAAAAGTACTCAAATGGCCGGCATTGAAAATGACCTGACTCTCCTTGGGCTGGAGGCCAATATCATTAAAACGGTTACCACCGACCTGATGCAGGAATCGGCACAATCCCTGCTGACACTCGTCGGGGCTGCGGCTTACAAACTCAACCACATTGCCGGCCGGGGCATCGTGGATAGCCGTCCGTTTCAGATATTCGAAGGCTCGAATGACATTCTCTATAACCAGATTGGAGAGGCTATCCTTAAACAGATGAAAATCTCAGGAGAAACGAATCTTAAGTCATTTACGGGGAATCATCCGTTGATGTCTCTTGCGGCTGAAAGAATCCGGAAACTGACTGATGTGACCATTAATGCTCCGGTTCAGCAGCGTAAGACGGTGGAGCTCGGACGGATTATCAGTCGTATTGTCTCCCTCAACTGGGTACTGGAGCTGGGGGCAAAAGGTTTCCGGGAAGAGCTGATTAGCGGGACTGTTGCATTGCTTAGTCAGGAAATAGCGACATTGATGAGTCATTATTCTTTTGAACAAAATAGCATTGTTCTGGAAGATTATCAGGAAAACAGCGCCTGGATTCACTTTGCATAAATTCATTAACGCACTTCATATTCAAAACCGACAAACGCCCCGAATTTTCTAATCCGGGGCGTTTGTCGTATATACTATCGTCCAAACGAAAACATTTAGTGGATGAAAAGAGTTAGATTTACAAAATCAAAGCCCCAAGACATAATCTGACGTTTAAAATGAAACCTGAAAACAATATTCCGACAACGATCGACGAATATATCGCAACCTTTCCCGATGCCATTCAGGAACTGCTTAACCAAATGCGGGCTGCCATTCGTGAAGCGGCACCCGAAGCCACAGAGAAAATTAGCTACCAGATGCCGGCATTTGCGCAACAGGGAATATTGGTCTATTTCGCCGCCTTCAGCAAACATATCGGGTTCTATCCGACCTCCTCGGCGATGGAAGCATTCAGCGAAGAGCTCTCCGTTTACAAAAACGGGAAAGGTTCGGTGCAATTCCCCATCCATCAACCGCTACCTTTAGACCTGGTCAAACAGATGGTTCAGTTTAGGGTGGCTGAGAATCTGGAAAAAGCGGCAGTAAAATCAATAAAGAAAAACAAGTGATGAAAATCGGTTACATACAAACTGCTCCCGGTTTCGGTGAAAAAGAGCAGAATTTCGGACAAATACGTTCCCTGACAGAAGGAGTCAAAGCCGACCTATTGGTGCTACCGGAACTCTTTGCCACCGGCTATACCTTTACATCCAAAGAGGAAGCCGAAGCTCTCTCTGAAACAACAGATGGAGAAACCGCCCGTTTTCTCAAAGAGCTTTCAGTAAAGACATCAGCAACTATCGTGGGTGGCTTCATCGAACGGGAAAGCGACAGAATTTACAATGCATTACTTATCGTATCAGAGGGCAAGGTTATTGACACCTACCGGAAGATTCATCTTTTCAATAAAGAAAAGTTGTGGTTCTCACCCGGAGATAAGCAGTTAAAAGTTTATGAAATCAACGGAGTAAAGATTGGTGCCATGATTTGCTTTGACTGGATATTTCCTGAAGTATGCCGGACACTGGCATTACAAGGCCTGCAAGTCTTAGCTCACCCCTCCAATCTGGTAATGCCCTATTGCCAGAAAGCGATGGTGACACGATGTCTGGAGAATCGCATCTTTGCCGTAACGGCCAATCGCATTGGAACAGAACATCGCGGCGAAGACCATTTTACCTTTACCGGAGCCAGTCAGATTACGGCAAATGACGGCACTATCCTCTCCTCCGCTCCTACCGATCAACCCACTATTGCAATCATGGACATTGACGAAAGACAGGCAGACAACAAGTGGATAAATTACTACAACAATGTGATAGAAGATAGACGGACGGAGTTTTATCATTAGAGAGTCGAAAGTTTCGCTCATAGAGAACCCTTCGATAACCGGGAAATTTACTATTTACATTTTCAAAGGAAAGAAAAGAATGGTACCGACCGGCTCTCTATGAGCGAGCCGGTCGGGCAGGGTCTAACAGGTAAACATCACCACCATCAATCCCACGACTCCAATCACAATCCACAAACCGATTCCCATAATTAAAGGGCGTAATCCAACAGAACGAATGGCCGGACGTGTCAATCCGGAACCAATCAGGAAGAGCGTCAAAGAAAGCATACGCTTTGCACCAAAGGTAATGCCACTCTTCACCGTTTCCGGTATCGGCAGATAGGTGGCAGCTGCCATTGCCACGACAAACCAGAGGATAAACCAGGGAACTGTAATCTTTTTGGTTTTATTCCGAAAGACAAAGGTAGATGCAAATGCCAGGGGGATAATCCATAAGGCACGGGTCAGTTTTACAGTGGTGGCCGTCTGCAACGCCTCGGCTCCGTATGTAGCCCCGGCTCCTACTACAGAACTGGTATCGTGTATCGCAATGGCCGCCCACATACCAAACTGATGTTGGGTCAGGTGTAGCGAATGTCCGAGAAAAGGAAATAAAAGCAGCGCTATTGCATTCAGCATAAATACAATCACGAGAGAAACAGAGATTTCCACCTCATTGGCCCTTACGACCGGAGAAACAGCCGCGATAGCACTACCTCCACAAATAGCGGTTCCGGCAGAAATCAGGTAAGCCGTACGCGTTGAGATACGGAACCATCGCCCCATCATAAATCCCAACACCATTACCAGTACCACGGTAAAGAGCGTCATCTGCACTCCGGTGCGGCCAGCTTCCAATGCGGTGTGCAGATTCTGACCGAAACCCAGCAGAACTACCGCCACTTGCAATAAATATTTGGAACCTTTACGGGTGAATGCAGGAAATGGATTTCCAAAACAGAAGGCAAATACCAATCCGGAAAAGAGTGCCACGGCAGGAGATACCATAGGAAGGACAGAAACAAGGGCAAGCAACACAAACAGAAGAGCAGAAATTCGTTGACGTTCCATAACGCAAATAATTTGGAAATGAATTACGCTACAAAGGTATATACCACGATTTAGGGATAAAAATCAAAAATAACGATGGCTAATAACCGGTGATTATAGACTATATGGTATTTCACAGAACACGCAGACAAGTAAAATAAATTTGAATCACATTCTTCATCGGACTATCTTTGCACCTTTAATAAAAACCGCACATTGTCCCAAACCTCTATTTGATGAAAAAAGTAAAGATCTATCAAAACGACTGGCTGATGTTTCACCCTTATCCGAAACCGACATCTGTGGACGGATATTACGTTAAACTCGCCAATAAAGTACTCGACGTATTCAAGTCCGCAGAATTTGGATTTGACCTTCCGGAGGAAGATGTAAAAGAAATCGCCTGCGCCATTACAGCCTATTTTGAAGACGTAATCTCCGGTATCGGTATGTTTAAAGCCTTTACCCGTAAACATCGTGAACTTTACGGTACTCCACTCCCCTTCTACACTGTGGATGAAAACGAATATTACGAAGATGAAATCAATGAGGTTGATGTCCGTTTTCTGCTTTGGCACTATACGCAACAAACACATGGCAGATACAACCATTCGGTGCTGAACCCTGACAATCCGGGAATTAATATTGTAGCGCTGGCTGTATTAATGTTATTCGAAAAAGAGTACGAATCGGCTCCCGAAAACGAGCAGTTCAAAGCATACTATTTACCGGAATATCGTTACAACGAATACTACGGTTTGCGTTATGCCATGCAGTGGCTGCAATGGAACTCCTACCTCTTTTATCATCAGAACCGGGATTTAAGGGAGAAAGAGGAGGCTATAGAAAAAGACTTAACGAATGAAAACGCCAATGCTGAGATATACGATTTGCAAGACTCGTTCGTGCATAATCACCCATCCCCACTACTGGCAATATACACCAACGAATGGCTGAGCGAAATCCTCACGCCTGCCCACCCCGATTACGAGCTGGTTAAATCTATCGGCAGGAAAAAGAAGGGAGTCTATCTTTGTACAGGTGAAGAGCAAAACAACTTCTGCTTCCGCAACTTAGAGACACAAGAGGAGATCGTGGCAACTAAAGACTCAATTGCCGAAAATGCACCGCTGAAAGCCAATCAGACTCTTGCCGATACGGGGTTCATCCGGTTCAACAACGAATGGTGGATGACCGGATCTATGGCCACTTTCCCTTACAGTGAAGAGGTGGAGCAGGAGTTTTCAAAAAGCAATGATATTCCTGACGTGATTTACCAAAACATATTGAAAAAGTCAGAAAACAAGCACATTCACTTTTTTGGTAATAAGTCCGAGCTACACCAATTCTTCTATAAGGTATTAGAGACTGAAAATCACCCGGAAAATAAAGCTTTTGATAATGTCCGAAATCTGCTTGTTTTTATCACACCACATGGCATCAGTATCTATCCGGACATTTGCGATTATATCAAAGATGAACAAAATCCTTATTACGACGAGAAAATGGCTAAAGCGGAAGCCTTCTCCCTCTATGCCAATATGTATGACCATCCGGTAGAGCTGGTATATACGTTACACAACCAATATCTGCTTCCCGATGCTCAATTGAAAAGCCTCGTCGGTGAAGAAAGAGGAAAAGAGTTAATTCAGGGAAATGCCGGTTTTATCATGCGTTATTTCTACGGAGAGAAATACCGGGAGGCATTGGAAAAAGGAACAATTCAATAAGTCAAAATATATTCCCGAACCTCTGGTCGAGTAGGAATTTTAGTTACGACATAGCTATTTGGACAACCGTATCGACGGGCTCTCTATAAGTGAACCCGTCGACAATGACATAAAAAAGGGAACCCCGGATCTTTTCTGACCCGGGGTTCTCTTTTTATTATCTCTTAGGGTCTTTACACCTTCGCGTTCAAATGATAGCAAAACGTGTCAATCCTGAACCAATCAGAAATAATATCAAAGAAAACAACCGCTACACGATAAAAATCAATATCATTCTTTACTAAACCAATAAAACAAATAGGTCCATTACTGTCCCATTAAAATCTAAAAATGGTCTTTGAAGTATTTGAAATTTAGTTGGTTATAAGCATTTCGCGAGCGAACGGACTTGAATTTTTAGTTTTGCATCAGATTAATCTGATTGCATATGTATCAAGACAAATACGTTTTTGCTCAACTGGTTTCGTTTCTGAATCGAAGTAAATTCAATCGCATTGTCACCAAATTTGATGGAGACAAAT